>JBIKLY010000008.1:0-60188 GCA_044359525.1 Rhodocyclaceae bacterium
ATGAAGCCGGCGGCATCCTTCTGATCGTAGGCGCCGGCATCGTCCTCGAAAGTGGCGATGGTCGGGTCGAACAGCGAGTCGGTCTTCGAATCGCGACCGGTGACGATGACGTTGCCCTTGTAGAGCTTGACGCGAACCCAGCCGTTAACCGTCTTCTGCGTATCGTCGATCAGGGTCTGCAACGCGCGGCGCTCCGGGCTCCACCAGTAGCCGTTGTACACCAGGCTGGCGTAGCGCGGCATCAGGTCATCCTTGAGGTGGGCGACTTCACGGTCGAGGGTGATCGACTCGATGGCGCGGTGGGCGCGCAGCAGGATGGTGCCGCCAGGGGTTTCGTAGCAGCCGCGCGACTTCATGCCGACATAGCGGTTCTCGACGAGGTCAAGGCGACCGATACCGTGCTTGCCGCCAAGCTGGTTGAGCAGCGCGAGCAGTTCATGCGCTGGCATACGCTGGCCGTTGATCGAAACCAGATCACCCTTCTCGAATTCGAGGTCGAGGTACTCGGCCGCATCAGGCGCGGCTTCCGGCGACACCGTCCAGCGCCACATCGACTCTTCCGCTTCGGCCGCCGGGTCTTCGAGGTGGCGGCCTTCGTAGCTGATGTGCAGCAGGTTGGCATCCATCGAGTAGGGCGAGCCGCCGGCCTTGTGCTTCATCTCGACCGGAATGCCGTGTTGCTCGGCGTAGGCAAGCAGCTTCTCGCGCGACAGCAGATCCCACTCGCGCCACGGGGCGATGACCTTGATGCCGGGTTTCAGCGCATAGGCACCGAGTTCGAAGCGCACCTGGTCGTTGCCTTTGCCGGTGGCGCCATGCGAGATGGCATCGGCGTTGGTCAGATTGGTGATGTCGATCAGACGCTTGGCAATCAGCGGACGCGCGATCGACGTGCCAAGCAGGTATTCACCTTCATAGACAGTGTTGGCACGGAACATCGGGAAAACAAAATCGCGGACAAATTCTTCGCGCAGGTCGTCGATGAAGATGTTCTCCGGCTTGATGCCGAACTGCAGCGCCTTGGCACGCGCCGGCTCGAGCTCTTCGCCTTGACCAAGATCGGCGGTAAAAGTGACGACTTCACACTGATAGGTGTCCTGCAACCACTTCAGGATGACGGAGGTATCGAGACCACCGGAATAGGCCAGCACTGCTTTCTTGATGTCGCTCATCGTAATTCCCGGCAAAAATTAAATATTGACGCGACCGAGGAGCAAATACTCCATCAGCGCTTTTTGTACGTGCAGGCGATTCTCCGCCTCTTCCCAGACGACGCTCTGCGGGCCGTCGATCACCTCGGCCGAAACTTCCTCGCCGCGGTGCGCCGGCAGGCAGTGCATGAACACCGCTTCCGGACGGGCGACGCGCATCATTTCGGCGTCGACCTGCCAGTCGGCGAAGTCGCGCATGCGCTCTTCGTTTTCGGCTTCAAAGCCCATCGAGGTCCACACGTCGGTGGTCACCAGATCGGCGTCCTTGGCCGCTTCCATCGGGTCGACAAACTGCTCGAAATGATCGTTGCCATAGAGACCGGCGCGTTCGGCTTCAACTTCATAACCCGGCGGGGTCGACACATGCACGTTGAAATCGAGCACCTCAGCGGCCTGCAGCCAAGTGTTGCAGACGTTATTCGAATCACCGATCCAGGCCACCGTCTTGCCCTGAATCGGCCCACGCTTTTCAATGAAGGTAAAGATGTCAGCCAGGATCTGGCACGGGTGATATTCGTTGGTCAGGCCGTTGATCACCGGTACGCGCGAATTGGCGGCGAAGCGCTCGATGATCTCCTGTTCGAAGGTGCGGATCATCACCACGTCGCTCATCCGCGAAATCACCTGCGCCGCATCTTCGACCGGTTCGCCGCGCCCAAGTTGCGAATCGCGCGTATTGAGGTAGATCGCCGAGCCGCCAAGCTGCTGCATACCGGCCTCGAACGAAAGGCGCGTACGCGTGCTGGCCTTCTCGAAAATCATCACCAGCGTGCGGTCATTGAGCGGCCAGTACTGCTGGTAGGATTTGAACTGTGCCTTGATCCAGCGCGAACGCTCGAACAGATAATCGAACTCGGCGCGCGTAAAATCCTTGAACTGCAGGAAATGTTTAACCGGGTTCATAGGCGCTCCTTCAGGCCGCAAGAAAATCGCGGATCAGCGTCGACAGGCGGTTGACCAGTTCACGGCCTTCGTCGGCGCTGAAGGTCAACGGCGGCAACAGACGAACGACCTTATCCGCCGTCACGTTGATCAGCAGACCGGCGTCCAGACCACGCATCACCAGTTCGCCACACGGGCGGTCAAGTTCGATACCGATCATCAGCCCCTGCCCGCGGATATCGACGACACCAGCGGCATCTGCCAGCGCCTGCGCCAGACCCTCGCGAATCAGCAAACCAACCAACTCGGCATTGGCCATCAAGCCATCTTTTTCAATCACATTAATGGTCGTCAGCGCGGCAGTCGTTGCCAGCTGATTGCCACCGAAGGTCGAACCATGGTTGCCCGGCTTGAACAGGCCAGCGGCCTTGCCGGCCGTAATGCAGGCGCCGATCGGCACACCGCTGCCGAGTCCCTTGGCCAGCGTCGCCACATCCGGAATGATGCCGGCGTGCTGAAAACCGAACCAGGTGCCGGTGCGGCCCATGCCACACTGCACCTCATCACATATCAACAGCCAGCCCTGCTCGTCGCAGAAGGCACGTAAGCCGCGCTGGAATTCAACATCAGCGATATTGATACCCCCCTCGCCCTGGACAATTTCAAGCATCACGGCAACAACGTTCTTGTTGTGCCCGGCAATCGCGCGGATCGCCGCCAGATCGTTGTAGGGCACACGGACAAAACCGGAAACAAGCGGCTCGAAACCGGCCTGCGCCTTGCGATTGCCGGTTGCCGAAAGCGTCGCCATGGTGCGCCCATGAAACGCCTTCTCCATGACGATGATCGCCGGGCTGTCGATGCCGTTCTGGTGACCAAAAAAGCGTGCCAGCTTGATCGCCGCCTCGTTCGCTTCGCAACCCGAGTTGCAGAAAAAAACCTCCTGCATACCGGCGAGCGCCGCCAGCTTGTCAGCGAGTTGCTCCTGCTGTGGCATACGGTAGAGATTCGAGGTGTGCAGGACGCGGCCGGCCTGCGCAGCGATGGCCGTGACCAGTTTCGGGTGGTTGTGCCCAAGGGTCGAAACGGCAATCCCCGACAGCGCATCGAGATAACGCTTGCCGTCGGTGTCGGTAATCCAGCTCCCATCGCCATGACTGAAGGCAACGGGAAGCCTAGCGTAGGTATTCATCAGGTGAGACATAAACTACCCCTGGTGGAGGCTCTGAAACTGAAACGGCGGCTTGCGCCGCCGGAGTATTCACGCACTTGCGCGCTTGAATTACGCGTCGCAAAGGCTTGTGTAACGGCCGTGCGAGGGGTGGAATCTTAAGGGAAAATCAACGCATTGTATATAAGCATGCACACCGCGCGCGAGTCTGCCAACACGTTACAATGCGGTATGCGAATTGCTGTATTCAACCAAAAAGGTGGCGTCGGCAAGACCACAACGACGCTCAACCTCGCCGCCGCCGCTGCCCGTGACGGTGGAAATCCCCTTCTGCTCGACCTTGACCCGCAGTGTCACCTGAGCGTGATCCACGGCTCGACACCGCTCGACTCCAGCCACAGCCTGTTCGGTTTTTACCAGGATATGCGCAGGCTGGATGAGTTGGCGATCCCGTGGGAAGGAATCGGACGACTGATTCCATCCCACCAGCAACTGATCAAGGTCGATTCGATTTTTGGCAAGGGACCGGCGATTCTCAACAAACTGCGCACCGGGCTCGATGCCATCGATGCGTCGATGCCTGGCGATGCAACACAGAGCACGCTGATCGATTGCTGCCCCTATGTTGGCGTGCTTGCCTTGAACGCCATCTTTGCCTGCGATGTCCTGCTGATTCCGATATCCACCGATTACTTATCGCTGCAAGCGGCAGACCAGATGACCCGCACGCTGGCCATCCTCGAACCGGTGCTCAAGCGCCGTGTTGAACGCCGCTATGTACTGACGCGCTATGCCCGGCGAAGAAAAATGAGTGAAGACGTACAAAACCGTCTGCGTGAACGCTACACAGACGAAGTTTGCCAGACAATGATTTCGGAAAATGTATCGCTCGCCGAAAGTCCGTCGCAAAACCGCGACGTCTTTACCCACAATGCGGCGAGTGCCGGCGCCAGGGACTATGCAGCGCTTTACCAGGAACTGAAGCGCCAGGGCTTCCTGTAACGCGAACTACAAGGGCAACGCGCCCGGTTCAGGCACGCCTGGCTTGAGCCGGCTCGGAGATCAGGTCAACCACATCCTCGTAAGTCATCGGCCCGCTCCGTGGCGCCTGAATTACCAGACGTTTTGCCTCAAGAATTTCGCAGCCCATGTAGATCTGACGCAGTTTGCGTTCGGCATCCGGCTCGTCCTTGCCAAAGATCAGCAGGTTTTCAACGACTGACCCATTTCGCGTACGAATTCTGAAACCGTATTTTGTACTCAGTGCAGGCTGCATAAAAACACCTTTGTATCAACCAGATGTGCTGACTATATGCAGTAAATTCTCAAAATGCAAGACAGACCCGGCATTTTGCAAGCCCGGTGTAAGGGAAGGCGCGCATGATGGCTCGCAAAGGCACACCGAGCGGGCAACGGCCGGCGAAGATGGCGTCTTTCTGTTAGAATTCGGACGCCCCTGATAAAACAGGGTTCAACGACAATAATTCACGGCGCACGTCGCCGGGACATCGCCGAGACATGAGCATTTCGTCGAACAACACCTTCATCATCGTCGGCCTGACCAACGAAGGAAAAAAATTCCGCCCGAGCGACTGGGCCGAACGTCTGTGCGGCGTTTTGTCCGCTTTCGGCGCCGAGAAGAAAATGAAATACTCGCCGTATGTCGGCCCCGGCGAGTACAACGGCGACAAGGCCGTTTTCGTCGAAGGCCTGCTCTACGAGGTCGAGCCGATGGCCTATCGCTTCATCCTCAACTTCGCGCAGGACAACGATTTACAGGTCATTGAAGGCGTTTGCCCGATTGATGGCAAGGACAAAAAAACCGACTCGCCGCAATAGCCCAAACAACAAGCGGAAATAAAAAACGGCGCTCGAAAGCGCCGTTTTTTATTTCCGCAAGAAGCAATCAGGCAGCAAGCGCCTTGATCTGGGCCGACAGGCGGCTCTTATGGCGCGAGGCCTTATTCTTGTGGATGATCTTCTTGTCGGCGATGCGGTCAAGCACCGAGACCGACTCTTGATAAATACTTTGAGCAGCAGCCTTGTCGCCAGCCACAATCGCCTTTTGAACACGCTTTACAGCCGTACGCAAAGTCGAGCGCAGGCTAGCGTTATGGGCGCGTTGCTTGACGGATTGACGGGCACGCTTGCGGGCTTGTGCGCTGTTGGCCATGAATATTCGTTCCTAAAAAGCGATTGGGTGAATCGAAAACGCGCAATTATACGGATCTCGGCCAGTTAATGCAAGCCGAGTTTTCAACAAACAGATTGGCGCTGTCGTGATGCTGCCGTTCTCCTTCCGCAGCTAAGCGGCTAAGATGGCGACTTTCGCGCTATGCATGGCACAAGACCAATAAATGAACCTGCTTAAAGCTCTCGCCACCGTCAGCGGCATGACCCTGCTCTCGCGCATCCTGGGTTTTGTGCGCGATTTCGTCATTGCGCGCACCTTCGGTGCCGGGATGCTGACCGACGCTTTTTTTGTCGCTTTCAAACTGCCCAACCTGCTGCGCCGTCTATTTGCCGAAGGCGCTTTCTCGCAGGCGTTCGTGCCGGTGCTTGGTGAATACAAGAACAAACTTGGCGAGGTTGAGACGAAACGGCTGGTTGATCACGTTGCTACCCTGCTTTTTTTGATTCTGCTGGCAGTCACCGTGCTTGGCATGGTGGCTGCACCGCTGCTGGTTTATATCTCGGCACCAGGCTTCGCTGCCGAAGCCGACAAATTCGCTTTGACCGTCGTACTGACGCGTATCACCTTCCCTTACATTCTGTTCATGTCACTTGTGGCGCTGGCTGGCGGCGTGCTCAACACGTGGAGCCGCTTTGCCGTACCGGCATTTACACCAGTGCTGCTCAACGTGTCTTTCATCGCCATGGCGCTCTTCGCGGCGCCGTACTTCGATCCGCCAGTCATGGTGCTGGGCTGGGCGGTGTTTCTCGGCGGCCTGCTGCAACTGACCTTCCAGATCCCACACCTGAAACGTATCGGCATGTTGCCGCGCTTTTCATTCGACTGGAAAGACGAAGGCGTGCGCCGCATTCTCAAACTGATGGCACCCGCAGTGCTCGGCGTCTCGGTGGCGCAGATCAGCCTGTTGATCAACACCATCTTCGCCTCGTTTCTCGGCACCGGCAGCGTGTCGTGGCTGTATTACGCAGATCGCCTGATGGAATTCCCGGCCGGCATGCTCGGTGCGGCGCTCGGTACCATCCTGCTGCCCTCGCTGGCCAAATACCATGCAGACGAAAAGCACGAGGAATACTCGAAACTGCTCGACTGGGGCCTGCGCCTGACCTTGCTGCTTGCGGCGCCGGCAGCATTGGCGCTGGCAATCATTGCCATACCCCTGATTACCACTCTGTTCCATCACGGCGCCTTTACTGCTGTCGATGTATTCAAAACACGTGATGCGCTGGTGGCCTACAGTATCGGGCTGCTTGGCCTGATTCTGGTCAAGGTGCTGGCGCCGGGTTTTTATGCGCGACAGAACGTACGCACACCGGTCAAAATCGCGCTGCTCTCGCTCTTTGTCACGCAGATCCTCAACCTGTCGCTGATCGGCTGGTTACAGCATGCCGGACTGGCCCTGTCGATCGGCCTTGCGGCCTGCCTCAATGCAGCGCTGCTTTATCGCGGCCTGCGCCAGCACGACATCTACACGCCGCGGCCCGGCTGGCCGGCGTTCTACACCAAGCTGACAGTCGCCATGCTGGTGATGGGTGTTGCCCTGTGGTTTGCCGTCGGTGAGAACGCTGACTGGCTACGCTGGGGAGCACTGGAACGTCTGCTACGCCTTTCAGCCATTGTCGGTTTTGGTGGAAGCACTTATTTCGCTACACTATGGCTAACAGGATTCCGCTTGAACGATTTCAAGCGGCGCGCAGCTGAATAACCAAACAGAAATCCACGAGGAGGCGCAACGATGAAACTGACCAGCAATGGCTTCAACGATGGACAGAGAATTCCGGGAGACTTTGCTTTCTGCACGCCAGACCCGGCACACCACGTCTGCCTCGGCAAGAACCTCAACCCGCAACTCGGCTGGCAGGATGTACCGACAGGCACACAGTCCTTCGCCATCATCTGTTGCGATCCGGACGTGCCGAGCAAGGGCGATGACGTCAATCAGGAAGGCCGTAGCGTGCCGGCAGCGCTGCCACGCGTCGACTTCTTTCACTGGGTATTGTTTGACCTGCCGGCCAGCCTCAAGGAAATCAGGCAGGGCGAATTCTCGAACGATGTGACGCCTCGCGGCAAACCCGGCCCGGCCGCACCACACAGTGCGCGTCAGGGAATCAACGACTACACCGGCTGGTTCAATGGCGACAACGACATGCGCGGTGACTACTACGGCTACGACGGCCCCTGCCCGCCATGGAATGACGAAATCCGCCATCGCTACGTATTCACGCTCTTCGCCCTTGATGTGGCAAAGCTGCCGGTCGACGGCAAACTGACCGGCCAGCAGGTACGAGACGCCATGCAGGGGCATATCCTCGGCCAGGCAAGCCTGACCGGCATTTACACCCTGAACCCGGCCGTCAAACTGTAATCCGGCAACACCAATGAAACGGGGCAGCCAAAAGGCTGCCCCGTTTCATTTAAACGACTGCGAAAGGTCAGGCAACCAGCGGCACAATCATCAGCGCCACAATGTTGATGATCTTGATCAGCGGGTTAACCGCCGGGCCGGCCGTATCCTTGTAAGGATCGCCGACGGTGTCGCCGGTGATGGCTGCCTTGTGGGCTTCGGAACCCTTGCCACCGAAATGGCCGTCTTCGATGTACTTCTTGGCGTTATCCCATGCACCGCCGCCGGTCGTCATCGAGATGGCGACAAACAGGCCGGTCACGATGGTACCCATCAGCAGGCCACCGAGCGCCTTCGGCCCGAGCAGCAGGCCAACGACTACCGGAACCAGCACTGGCAGCAGCGACGGAACGATCATTTCCTTGATCGCCGCCGTGGTCAGCATGCCGACCGCGCGCGAGTAATCCGGCTTGGCCGTGCCTTCCATGATGCCCGGGATTTCCTTGAACTGACGACGCACTTCATTGACCACCGAACCGGCAGCGCGACCCACGGCTTCCATCGCCATGGCACCGAACAGGTAAGGAATCAGACCACCGATGAAGAGACCGATGATGACCATGTGATCAGACAGATCAAAAGCGACCGTATGACCCACCTTGGTTTCCAGCGCGTGCGTGTAGTCAGCAAAGAGAACCAGTGCAGCCAGACCGGCGGAGCCGATGGCGTAACCCTTGGTCACGGCCTTGGTGGTGTTACCCACGGCATCCAGCGGATCGGTGACGTCGCGCACTTCTTTCGGCAGACCCGACATTTCGGCAATACCGCCGGCGTTGTCGGTGATCGGGCCGTAAGCGTCCAGTGCAACGATGATACCGGTCATCGACAGCATCGACGTAGCGGCAATCGCGATACCGTACAAGCCGGCCATCGCAAAGGCAACGTAGATCGCCGCACAGACCGACAACACCGGCAGCGCACAAGCCTTCATCGAAACGCCGATACCGGCGATGATGTTGGTTGCATGACCCGTCTGGCAGGAAGCGGCAACGTGCTTCACCGGAGCGAAATCGGTACCGGTGTAGTACTCGGTGATCCACACCAGCGCAGCCGTCAGGATCAGGCCAACCGAAGCCGCACCGAAGATGCTCATCGAGCTGATCAGCTTGCCGTCAGCCTGCATGAAACCATCGCCGAGCATCATCGTGGTGACCGGGTAGAAAGCGGCCAGCGCCAGAACACCAGCCACCGCGAGGCCGCGGTAGAGGGCGTTCATGATCTTGCCGCCATCATTGGCCTTGACGAAGAAGCAGCCGATGATCGAAGCGACGATCGATACACCGCCGAGTGCCAGCGGATAAACGATTGCTGCATCGGTCGCACCGGCGACGCCCTTGAGCATCAGCGCGCTGAGCACCATCGTCGCCACCACCGTCACGGCGTAGGTTTCGAAAAGGTCAGCGGCCATACCGGCACAGTCACCGACGTTGTCACCGACGTTGTCGGCGATCACCGCCGGGTTGCGCGGGTCATCTTCCGGAATACCGGCTTCGACCTTGCCAACCAGGTCGGCGCCGACGTCAGCACCCTTGGTGAAGATGCCGCCGCCGAGTCGTGCGAAGATCGAGATCAACGAACCGCCAAAAGCCAGACCGACGAGCGGCTCGACCGAGTGCTGGAAATCCAGACCCATGCTCTTCAACACGGCGTAATAACCAGCCACGCCAAGCAGACCCAGACCGACGACCAGCATGCCGGTAATGGCGCCGCCCTTGAAGGCCACATCGAGCGCGGCGCTGATACCGCTGCGCGCCGCTTCGGCCGTACGCACGTTGGCGCGCACCGAAACGTTCATGCCGATGAAACCGGTCGCGCCCGAGAGCACGGCACCGATCAGGAAGCCGATGGCCATCAGCTTGCCGAGAACAGCCCAGATGATGACAAAAAGCACCACACCAACAATGGCGATCGTTTTGTACTGCTTGTTGAGATATGCGGAAGCGCCTTCCTGAATTGCCTTGGCGATTTCCTGCATGCGCTCGTTACCGGCCGGCAACGATAGAATCCACTTGCTCATCACGGCACCGTAGAGTACCGCAAGCACCGCGCCAACCAGCGCGAGCCACAAACCTGTTCCTGCTGACATGAACACCCTCCCCCAAAAGATTGCTCAGACCCTTCGGAAAATTCCTCCGGGCCGAATTGCCTTACATTGTGAAACACAAGCTGTGGGCGCCGCCTCTTGTGGGCGATCACCGCAATGCAGCGCGTCTCGAATCAGACCATGAACTCTCCGAGCTTGCGCGACACTGAAATATTCTTCAGACGAACGTAATCGGGCAAACCGCTGCGGTAGGGCGGGTAGTCCTCCCCCTCGATCAGCGGTGCCAGATACGCGCGGCATTTGTCCGTGATATGAAAACCGTCGTCGCTGATGAAATCGCGCGGCATCTTGCGCTCGACATTGGCGACGTTCTTCAGTTCGGCAACACCGATTTCCCAGCGGTAAGGGGCATCGCTCAGGCGAACGACGCCGGGCATTACCGCATTGCGACCGGCCAGCGCCAGTTCGACCGCAGCCTTGCCCAGCGCATAGGCCTGATCGGTATCAGTCTTCGAAGCGATGTGGCGCGCTGAACGCTGCAGGTAATCGGCGAGCGCCCAGTGGTACTTGTAACCAAGCCGGTCCTTGATCCGCTGTGCAACGATCTGACCGACACCGCCGAGCTGCGCGTGGCCAAAAGCATCCGTCGTTCCCATATCGGACAGAAAATTGCCGGCAGCATCGTGCAGGCCTTCCGAGACGGCAATCGTGCAATAACCATAGCTCTTGACGCACGCTTCGACACGCGCCATGAACCGGGCTTCGTCGAAAGGCACTTCGGGCAGCAGCAGAATATGCGGCGGCTCACCGTCCGCTTCACTGGCCAAGCCGCAAGCAGCGGTAATCCAGCCGGCATGGCGCCCCATGACTTCAAGAACGAAAATCTTTGTCGATGTCAGGGCCATTGACGCAACGTCGTAACCGGCCTCGCGCATCGATGTCGCGACGTACTTGGCGACCGAACCAAAACCGGGGCAGGAATCGGTATGCGGCAGATCGTTATCGACGGTTTTCGGAATACCGACGCAAACCAGCGGATAGCCCAGTTTTTCGGAAAGCTGCGAAACCTTCCAGGCGGTATCCATCGAATCACCGCCGCCGTTGTAGAAAAAATAACCGATGTCGTGCGCGCGAAACACCTCGATCAAGCGTTCGTACTGGGCACGATGCTCATCGAGGCTTTTCAGCTTGTAGCGGCAGGAACCGAATGCGCCGCCCGGCGTATGGCGCAGACGGGCAATATCTTCGGCGGATTCCAGACTGGTATCGATCAGGTCTTCGGCCAGCGCACCGAGGATGCCGTTACGTCCGGCGAAGACCTTGCCGATTTGCTGCGGATTGTTTTTTGATGCGCGGCGCGCCGTCTCGATAACGCCACAGGCGGAGGTGTTGATCACCGCCGTGACGCCACCCGACTGGGCGTAAAAAGCGTTGTTTTGCTTGTTCGCCGCCATCGCGTGATTTACTTCAGCGCCGCAAAAGCGGCATTCCTGATATCTTCAACGCCACCGACGCCGGCGATCTTGCGGCACTTCGGCGCCTTGGCATCACCGGTGGCCAGCCACTTGCTGTAGTACTCAACCAGCGGCTTGGTCTGCGCGTGGTAAATCTCCAGGCGCTTCTTGACGGTTTCTTCCGTATCGTCACCGCGCTGAATCAGATCATCACCGGTTTCGTCGTCCTTGCCGGCCACTTTCGGCGGATTGAACTTGACGTGATAGGTGCGACCGGAAGCCACATGCACGCGACGACCGCTCATCCGTTCGACAATTTCGGAATCGGCCACATCGATCTCGAGCACGTAGTCAAGCGCTACGCCAGCAGTCTTCATTGCCTCGGCCTGCGGCAGCGTGCGCGGAAAACCATCGAACAGATAGCCCGACTTGCAGTCATCCTGCAGGAGACGATCCTTGACCAGACCGATGATGATGTCGTCGGATACCAGCCCACCCGCATCCATCACTTTTTTAGCTTCAACACCAAGCGGGCTGCCAGCCTTTACCGCTGCACGCAGCATGTCGCCGGTGGAGATCTGCGGAATAGCGAACTTCTCGCAGATGAATTTTGCTTGCGTGCCTTTACCGGCGCCTGGTGCGCCCAGCAGAATGAGTTTCATGGTTAGCCCTTGGAGAAAATCGGATAAAGCAGCTTTTCCTGCATTGATTGAGCCTGTGCGGTCCGCGCTATTTTGCGCGGTTGCGCTTTTTTGTTCAGGCTGAAAATTACCTTCAAATGGCCCGACGGTCAAACCTTTTCAGACGCTGGCAAAGTATTTCTGCATGCGCTCCGCGTCCTCGGGCGTATCCACACCCGCTGCCGGCAGATGATCGGCAATCGCCACACTGATACGGAAACCGTGCCACAGCGCGCGCAGTTGCTCAAGCGCCTCAAACCCCTCAACGGGTGACGGGGCAAGCCTCGCGTAAGCGCGCAAAAACCGCGCCCGATAGGCGTAAAGGCCGACATGCCGGTAAGCCGGCATGCCAACGGGCAAGGTCTCGCCCCCTGCCTCGCGGGCAAAATGATCGCGCGCATAGGGAATGGGGGCGCGCGAAAAATAAAGTGCGTCACCGGCCGCGGTGCATACCACCTTGACAATATTCGGGTTGAAAAAATCGGCAGCATCATCGATCGAATGCGCCACCGTGGCAATATCGGCGCCGCTTTCGGCCAGTTGACGCGCCGTTTGCGCGATCAAAGCCGGGTCAATCAGCGGCTCATCGCCCTGCACATTGACGATAATCGTATCGTCGTCCCAGCCACGCTGCTCGACGACTTCGGCCAGACGATCGGTGCCACTCGGATGATCGGCGCGGGTCAGCAGCACTGCCAGGCCATGCAGTTCGGCAGCCGCCCGAACTTCCGCATGATCGGTCGCCACCCAGACTTCTTCAGCCCCCGACAGCAGCGCCCGCTCAGCCACCCGCGCAACCATCGGCTTGCCGCCCAGATCGAGCAAAGGCTTGGCCGGCAGGCGCGTTGAAGCGTAGCGGGCGGGAATGACGACCTTGAATTTCATAGCACTTCCACCAATTCAGCGAATGTCAAAAGACAAAGGCGTCCACCGCAAAGGCGCAAAGACGCGAAGGCCGCAAAGAAGATCGACTACCTGAAAAGCAAATGCGTTTTCTTCGCGCACTTTGCGCCTTTGCGCCTTTGCGGTGAGTTTTTTTACAAGCTTTCAGCTCTCATCGGCCTTGAGCTGGCGGGCTTCGTCTTCGAGCATGATCGGAATGTCGTCGCGCACCGGAAAGGCCAGTTTGCATGGCTTGCAGACCAGTTCCGATGCTGCCTTGCGGTATTCGAGATTGGCTTTGCAGATCGGGCAAACCAGGATATCAAGCAAGCGTGCGTCCATTGAGTTTCTCCAGAATTGTTTCGAGCAGGCCCGCATGATCGGTTGCCGCGTCGATTTCAGCGTCGACCGGCAGCACCCACGCTTCGCCGACCGGGATAGCGGCACATTTTACCGCATCTTTCTCGGTCATCAGCAGCACGCCATCACGCGCAAAGGCAAGATCGGCGGCGCTGTAGCGATGATGATCGGGGAACGGGTGCGCCGCGAATTCAAGGCCGAGCGCTTCAAGCTGGGAAAAGAAACGCACCGGATCGCCAATACCGGCCACCGCATAAAGCCGTTTGCCGCGCAACGCATCAGCAGTACAGAAAAGCTGTGCATCATTCAACGCCACGAAACGGCGACCGGCCAAGTGCATGGCGAACTGCGGCAAGGCGCGCGCGGCCCGCACAGCGCGCGTTTCAGGGCAACCATTCCAGACCACGGCGGTGACGCCGTCGAGACGACACAAAGGCTCACGCAAGGGGCCAGCCGGCAACAGCGAGCCGTTGCCCGCGCCACGCGCATCAAACACGGCAATCTCAACCGACCGCTGCAAGCGATAATGCTGCAGGCCATCGTCGGAAACAATCACATCGCATTCCGGATGCGCCGCCAGCAGGGCTTTCCCGACGACTACCCGATCACGCCCGACAAACACCGGCACGCCACTGCGTCGCGCCAGCAGTAAGGGTTCGTCACCAACTTCGGCAGATAGGGATGTCGTCATGACCGATTGCACACCACCGGCCGCCCCGCCATAGCCGCGGCTGATGACTCCAGGTTGCCAGCCCTGCTCGCGCAGACGCTCGACCAGCCAGAGCACGAGCGGCGTCTTGCCGCTGCCGCCAACCGTGAGATTGCCGACTACCACCACGGGCACCGACAGATCGTTCGAACGCAATGCACCGCAGCGAAAGAGCGCACGGCGCAGCGACACAATCAGCAGAAACAACCAGGAAAGCGGCAGCAATGGAAGCAGCGCTGCAGCAACCCGTCGCCGGTACCACAAGCCGGGCAAACGCTGCGCGATGCCGGCCAGGGCCATTAACGGGGAGACTGGGTCGCGAAGGAGATGTGCGGGTAGCCAGCGGCCTGTGCCGCCTGCATGATGTCGACGACGCTCTGATGCGTTGCCTTGGCATCGGCATTAATGACAATGACCGGATCCTTGCCGCTGCCCGCAGCGCGGCGAAGCGCTTCGCTTATTGCAGCGACGTCGGCCACGGCCAGCGGCGCCTTGTTGACCAGCACCTGGCCGGTCGCCGTCACCGCCACGCTGATCTCGTTCGGTGGCTCGGCCTGCTTGCTGACATCCGCCGTCGGCAGATTGATCTCCAGACCCGAGTTCTTGGCGTAAGTGGTCGTCAGCATCAGGAAGATGATGATCACCAGCAATACGTCGATCAAGGGGATCAGATTGATTTCCGGTACATCATGACTGCGACCACGTTGAAAATTCATCGCCCGCCCCTCAAGCCTTGCGCTCGCCGTGCAGCACCTCAACCAGACGCACGGCCTGCTGCTGCATCTCCACGACGAAACCATCGACCTGCGCACGGAAATGGCGCCAGAAAATCATTCCCGGGATAGCGATAATCAGGCCAAAACCGGTGTTGTAGAGAGCGACTGAAATTCCGTGCGCAAGCTGCAGCGGATTGGTACCGGTTGGTGCCTGCGAACCAAAAATCTCGATCATGCCGACGACTGTGCCGAACAGACCCATCAGCGGACTGATCGACGCGATGGTACCCAGTGTTGTCAGATAACGTTCGAGATCATGCGAGACAACGCTACCGGTCTCCTCAATAGCCTCTTTCATGATTTCTCGCGAGCTGCCGACATTGCGTAAACCGGCAGCAAGCACACGGCCCAGCGGCGATTGCGCCTCAAGATTCGCGATCATCGCATCGCTCGCACCACCCTGCCGGTACTCGGCAATTGCCCGCTGCAACAAACCGGCAGGAACCACTTTGCCGCGGCGCAGCGCAACCAGGCGCTCAATAATCAAGGCGACGGCAATAATCGACGCGAACAGCAACGGCCAGATCGGCCAACCGGCAGCCTGAATGATTGAAAACACGCTTTCTCCCTAAAGTTTTTTTCAGCAGAGAACTTTAGCCTGTGCCGGCCCCAGCGGCAAGCCCCACAACTTTAGTCATAGAAAAGATTATCCACAAAATCTGTGGATAACTTTGTGGATTACTTGCACGAGAAGCCGCTAAGTGCCACTGGCAAAAGGCTTTTTGTCACTTTGCCAAAAAACAAGGCGGCAACTAAAACCCATACAAATCAACGAATTAAAAACAACACCCTGCGCCTGCAAGGGTTTCAGTCAGCAAACCTCCGGAAAAGCCCGCAGGGTGTGAATGATTTGACAAGGATGTAGAATTGACGCATGTCAAAAAACCTCTCTCCGATATCAAATCTGGCCCCGTCAGCCCCCGTCATTCCTGTTTCAATGCTCAACCGCTTGGCCCGCGAACGACTCGAAACGTCATTCCCGCTGTGCTGGGTTGCCGGCGAAGTTTCAAACCTGACCTACGCCAGCTCCGGCCACGTCTACTTCTCGTTAAAGGATGCCGCCGCCCAGGTGCGCTGCGTGATGTTCCGTAACCGTGCGCAGATTCTTGGCTGGCGACTTGAAAACGGCCAGCACATCGAGGCCCGCGTACTGGTCACGCTTTACGAGGCACGCGGCGATTTTCAGTTGAATGTCGAGGCAGCACGGCGTGCCGGCGTCGGCGATCTCTACGAAAAATTTCTGCAACTCAAGGACAGGCTGGAGCGCGAAGGGCTTTTCTCCAGTGCGGCCAAACGCAGCCTTCCTGCCTTCCCGCGTTGCATTGGTATCGTTACCTCGCTGCAGGCCGCTGCGCTGCGCGACGTCCTGAGCACCCTTCGTCGTCGCGCACCACATGTCCACATCGTGCTCTACCCCACTCCCGTGCAGGGTGACGGCGCCGCAGCACAGATCGCCGGCGCCATCCAAACAGCGGGCGAGCGCCATGATTGCGACCTCCTTATTGTCTGCCGTGGCGGTGGCAGCATCGAAGACCTCTGGGCCTTCAACGACGAAGGTGTGGCACGCGCCATTCGGACCTGCCCGATCCCGGTGATCAGCGGGATCGGGCACGAAACCGACTTCACGATCGCCGATTTTGCCGCCGACCAACGCGCGCCAACACCGACCGCAGCCGCCGAACTTGCCGCACCCGAACAGGCCACGCTGCTCGGACGCCTGGCCGACCTCCGGCTGACCTTGCGCCGCCAGATCGAACAAGGCCTCGATCAACGCAGCCAGCAACTCGACTGGCTGACACGCCGCCTGCAACACCCGGCCCAACGCCTCGCGCAGCAGCGTGACCAACTCGATAATCTGCTACGCCGTCTTGATGCCGGCCTCGCGCAAGCCGGCACGCGCGGGCGCAGCACACTCGCCGCACTCACCCGGCGCCTGCTGCTCGCCCGCCCCGATACCGCCCGCCATGCCCGGCGCCTCGACACGCTGGCGCCAAAACTGCGCAGCGAATGGCAAAAAACCCTGCACGAAAAATCATCCGACCTCGCCCGACTCGCATCCAGCCTCATCCATTTGAACCCCGACGCAGTCTTGGCCAGAGGCTTCAGCATCGTGACCGACAGCCGGGGCAAAATTGTCCGTGACGGCAAATCGCTGGAACCTACCGACAAGATCACTGTCCATCTGCACCGTGGCCGACTTGACGCAACAGTAACCTCAGTCGTCAAGGACGACGGCATTCATCCGCTTGCCGGCAACGCTGTCCCCGAATAGAATCGGCAGCCCGCCAGAACACCAACCGAACCGAGTCTTTCCCTGGAGAAACAAGATGGAACACCAACTACCGCAACTTCCTTACGCCACCGACGCCCTCGCGCCGCACATGTCGAAGGAAACCTTCGAGTATCACTACGCCAAACACCATCAGGCCTACGTTACCAATCTGAACAACCTGATCAAGGGCGGCGAATTCGAAAACCTCGACCTCGAAGCCATCGTCAAGAAAGCACCGGCCGGCGGCATCTACAACAATGCCGCGCAAGTGTGGAACCACAGCTTCTTCTGGAACTGCCTGAAGCCCAATGGCGGCGGCGCACCGACCGGCGCACTGGCGGCCGCGATCGACGCAAAATGGGGCTCGTTCGACGAGTTCAAGAAAGCCTTCCAGACCTCCGCCGTCGGCAACTTCGGTTCGGGCTGGACGTGGCTGGTCAAAAAAGCCGACGGTTCGGTCGACATCGTCAACATGGGCGCCGCCGGCACCCCGCTGACCACTGGCGACAAGGCACTGTTCTGCGTTGACGTCTGGGAACACGCCTACTACATCGACTACCGCAACATGCGCCCGAAATTTGTCGAAACCGTCCTGACCAGCCTGGCCAACTGGGGCTTCGCCGAAAAGAATTTCGCTGCCTAAACAATGACTTTACAGCCCGGCCCCGGCACATTTGCAACTCCCCCTGGCTATTTCCGGCTCAGCATCTATAGTGGGGTTGTGCCGGGATTTGCGGCGAATCCGGCTCGTTTCACACCTGCTGCATTCTCTGGAGACTGTATGGTTAAAGGCTTAAAGGACTCTTTTCAGATGACCGTGTAGCACGTTGACGGCAATACGCCGATTTACTCTGGCCTGAAGGGCTGGGGGTGAAGTTCAAAAAGCCCATACGAATGTGTGGGCTTTTTGTTTGGCTATCAATATTCCGGCGTGTAAGAAAGGTGTCAGTTTTACCGGTCATCCTCTCTTAGGAGTACGACGAAAGTACTATCACCATAAATACTCGGTCGTCCATGAACAGAAAACCAAAGGAGCAGGTTGCTATGAGAATTTTGCAAAAGACGTTGCTGTTTGCTCTGATCGGCTGGATCGGCTACGCGGGCGCAGCGGAAGTCGGCGTTACCGACAGCAGCATTTCGATCGGTATGACTGCACCACTTTCCGGCCCGAACGGCGCTTACGGGCAAGACATGAAAGATGTCATCGGTGCCTACTTCAAGCAGGTCAACGAAGCTGGTGGCATCCACGGGCGCAAGCTCGAGTTGATCGCCATGGACGACGGCTATGAGACCGATCGCACCGTAGCCAACACCAAGGCCTTGATCAACGAGAAACACGTCTTTGCGATGATCGCATCGTACGGATCGAGTCCGACGACCGCTGCCATGAACGACGCATTCGGGCCGGCCAAAGTGCCACTGATCGGCACCATCTCAGGTGCCGACTCGATTCGTCAGTCGCCGAAGGACAATCCGAACAACCGCTATATGTTCAACGTCCGCGCCAGCTATGCGAACGAAACCGAGGCCATCGTCAATCAGCTGGTCGGACTCGGCATGAAAAACATCGCCGTCTTCTACCAGAACGACGGTTTCGGCAAATCCGGCCTTGACGGCGTAATCGCCGCACTGAAGAAGCACAACCAGGCGCCGTCTGCAGTGGCCACTGTCGAGCGCAACTCGCTCGATGTCAGCCAGGCCGTGCAAACAATCGCCAAGGCCAATGCGCAAGCTGTGGTGATGGTTACGCTGTACAAGCCGACCGCCGAATTTGTCCGTCAGATGAAAAAGATCAACCAGCACCCGCAGTTCATGACGCTGTCACCGGTCGGCGCCGACCTGCTGGTCAAGGAACTCGGCGACGACGCACGTGGCATCGGCATCTCGCAAGTCATGCCTTACCCGTGGAACGACACGACGCCAATGGTGCGCGACTACCAGAAGCTGCTCGGCAAACAAGGCAAGTTTTCGTACTACGGCATCGAAGCCTACGCCATGGGCAAGCTGATGGTCGATGCGCTACGCAAGAGCGGCGGCAAGGATCTCAGTCGTGACAAACTGGTCAGCACGCTGGAAAGCATGCAAAATCACGAACTCGGCGGTTATCGCGTCAGCTACTCGGCCAACGAGCGGCTCGGCTCACGGTTTGTCGATTTAACCGTGATTGGCAACGGCGGCCGCGTCCTGCGCTAAAGCTTCAATCAAAAAGCCCGCCAGAATTTTGGCGGGCTTTTTGTTGTCCGAAATTTACCCGTCAGGCGCGCCGCCAAGTAGTTCCCTGTGCGCTATCCTCAAGCGCTACTCCGGCCACCAGCAGCTCGGCACGGATACGATCGGATTCGGCATAATTCTTTCCCTTTTTTGCCGAAATTCGCTCGGCAATCAGGGCCTCGATACGCTCGACCGATATCTCACCTTCACTCGTCGGCGCCGCCTGCAAAAAAATCTGCGGATCGCGCTGCAGCAGACCTAGCAAACTGGCCAGGGCGCGTAATTGCGATGCAAGGACGGGGGATCGGCTGCGATTGAGTTCGGCCGCCAAATCAAACAGAGCAGCACAAGCTTCCGGCGTATTGAAGTCATCGTCCATCGCGTGACGAAAGCGCACCGCATGCGGCTCGTTCCAATCGACAGCTTGCGGTTCGCACACCACGCCTTTTAGCGCCGTATAAAGACGTGCCAAGGCATGGCGCGCATCATCGAGGTGCACATCGGAGTAGTTCAGCGGACTACGGTAGTGGGCGCGCAGAATAAAGAAGCGAACGACCTCGGCGTCATATTCCTTGAGCACTTCGCGAATCGTGAAAAAATTACCGAGCGATTTCGACATCTTCTCGTCATCGACCCGCACAAAACCATTGTGCATCCAGTAATTCACGAAGCTGCAGTTGTGCGCTCCCTCGGACTGGGCGATTTCGTTCTCGTGGTGCGGAAACTGCAAATCCTGACCACCACCGTGAATGTCAAAGTGTTTGCCGAGCAGGTCGGAACTCATCGCTGAACATTCGATATGCCAACCCGGCCTGCCATTGCCCCAAGGCGAGGCCCAGAAAGGCTCACCTTCCCTAGCGTGTTTCCACAAAACAAAATCAAGCGGGTCCTGCTTTGCGGCATCGACCTCGACGCGCTCGCCGGCGCGCAGATCGTCGAGCGATTTACCGGAGAGTTTGCCGTAGCCCGGGAATTTACGCACCGAAAAATTCACGTCACCATCCGCGGCCTTATAAGCGAGACCGTTTTTTTCAAGCTGGCCGATAAGATTCAGCATCTGCGGCACATACTCGGTCGCGCGCGGCTCGTGATCTGGCTTTTCAACGCCCAAGGCGGCAGCATCCTGATCCATCAAACTGATAAACCGATTGGTCAGCTCAGCAATGGTTTCCTTGTTCTCCAGCGCGCGCCTGATGATTTTGTCATCAATGTCGGTAATATTGCGCACATAAGTAACATCCAGACCAGAGGCTCGCAGCCAGCGCTGAACCATGTCAAAGACCACCAGAACGCGGGCATGGCCGAGGTGGCAATAATCATAGACGGTCATCCCGCAGACGTACATGCGGGCCTTGCCAGGATCAATCGGGACGAAATCCTGCTTTTCCCTGGCCAGGGTGTTGTAGATTTTCAGCATTTTCAGGCTCACGAGGACGTTCCGTAAAAATACCGGAGCGTACGGAATACTTTGGATTCGACGCGCTTCTTGTTAGAATTGCCCGATTAAGTTACTAACTTTTGCGAAGTATACCATAACGATGCGCCCAAGCTCCTCAACGCCTTCACTGGCGCGCCTTCCAGCCATTATCATGGGTCTGGCCCTGAGCGTTTCCGTTTCTTTTGCAATTGCTGCCGACACTTTGCCCGATATCCAGCGCCTGATGAAACAGGGGCAAATGCCCCAGGCGCTCGAAAAAGTCGATGCCTACATCTCAACCAAGCCGAAAGATGCCCAGGGCCGCTTCCTCAAAGGCTTGATCCTTACCGAGATGGGGCGTCCGGCTGATGCCATTCCGGTATTTACCCGCCTGACCGAAGACTATCCGGAATTACCGGAGCCTTACAACAACCTCGCCGTGCTGTATGCCCAACAGAAGCAATACGACAAGGCGCGCACGGCACTTGAAATGGCCATAAGAACGCACCCGAGCTACTCGATCGCACACGAGAACCTCGGTGATGTTTACGCCAAACTGGCCAGTCAGGCCTACGACAAGGCGTTGCAGCTTGATTCGTCGAATAGCGTTACGCAATCCAAACTGTCGCTGATCCGTGAGTTGATCAGCACGTCAAGTAAGCCGGGTGTAAGACCCGGGGCAGCTACCATCCGCCCGGCAACCGAACCGGTCAAGATCGCTGCGGCCGAACCCGTCAAGCCAGTGGCCACGCCACAACCCGCGGCTGCTGTCGTGAATCCGGTTACCCTGCCGGCGAAACCGGTGGAAAAACCAGCTGAAAAGACGGCGGAAGCAAAAGCGGCAAACCCTGTTCCAGCAAAGCCCGTAACAACCGACAGCAACAGTGAAGCGGATGTCAGCAAAGCGCTGCAAGGCTGGGCCAGCGCCTGGTCACGCAAGGACGTCAAGAGCTACCTTGCGTACTACGCTAGCGACTTCCAGACGCCAAATGGCATGGCGCGCAAGGCTTGGGAAACCGAACGTACTCAGCGCATCGACAAGCCAGGCAAGTTGTTGGTCAGCGTTGATGAGATCAAGGTTTCAATTGCGGGCGACAAGGCAACGGCTCGATTCAGGCAGCACTACAACTCCGCGTCGCTCAAAACCACTGCCAGCAAAACGGTTGTCTTCATTCGCTCCGAGGGCAAATGGCTGATTCAGCAAGAACGCGTCGGTTGATGCGGCGAGTTGCGCTTGTCATCGCCTTAGTTGCTGTCTGTACGGCCGGGCCGGCAGTCCCGGCGGCGGGCGAACGCCCTGCGACCTTTTCCGACTCCGGCCTTGAACCACAACTCTCAAGAATTTTCCGCGAAATCGAGAGAAACCGCCTCGACACTGCGCTGGAACAAACCGAATCACTGCTCCGGCAATACCCGAACTTTCGCCTTGCGCACCTGATCAAGGGCGACCTCCTGCTGGCCCGCACCCGGCCGATCCTGACGCTTGGCAACGCCGCCAATGCCCCGCAGGAAAAACTCGCCGACCTGCGCGACGAAGCGACCGCCCGCCTCAAAGCCTACCGCGACAAACCGGCCGCAACAAATGATGTGCCACGCTACCTGTTGCAGATGCAACCGGATCAAAAGCATGCAATTGTCGTTGATACGCAGAAATCGCGCCTTTATCTCTACCAGAACGATAATGGCCGGCCGCGCTTCGTCGCCGACTACTACATCACGCATGGCAAGCTCGGTGCAGACAAAATGCGCGAGGGCGACAAAAAGACCCCCGTCGGTATTTATCACGTCACCTCCAGCCTGCCACTCAAAAAACTCGGCGATTTTTACGGTAGCGGCGCATTCCCGATCAACTATCCCAACGAATGGGACAAACGTCAGGGGCGTAATGGTCACGGCATCTGGCTGCACGGCACGCCATCCGACACCTTCTCGCGCCCACCGAAAGCGTCCGACGGCTGCGTCGTGCTGGCCAACACCGATCTCGACGCACTGGCCAAGAATCTGCAGGTTGGCCTCACCCCGGTCATCATCAGCAATTCGATCGAATGGCTCTCTTTCGACGACTGGCAAAGCGAGCGCAGTGCGCTCAACAAAAAAATCGATGATTGGCGTGCGGATTGGGAAAGCAGGGACACCGACCGTTTCCTGTCGCACTACTCAAAAAAGTTTCAGACAAAAGACCAGAACATAGCGCAGTTTGCGCAGCAAAAGCGCCAGGTCAATGCCGGCAAGGAATGGATCAAGGTCAAGCTGGACAACCAATCGATGTTCCGCAATCCGGGCAAGGAAGAAGTCGTGGTTATCACGTTTGACCAGGACTACCGTAGCAACAATCTCAACAACCAGATGAAAAAACGCCAGTACTGGATCCGTGAGGACGGTACCTGGAAAATCATTTACGAAGGTGCTGCCTGATGCTTAAAAAACGCTCTGTTCTTCTCGCCACACTCCTGCTTGCCAGCGGCTCGGCATTTGCTGCACCGTCTGTTGAAATGCAGACCAGCATTGGCAAAATCGTCATCGAACTCGATGCTGCCAAAGCGCCGAAAACCGTCGAAAATTTTCTGCAATATGCCAAGGACGGGTTCTACACCGGCACCGTCTTTCATCGCGTGATTGACGGCTTCATGATTCAGGGTGGCGGCTTCACCAAAGAAATGGAACAGAAACCGGCTGAACGAAAAGTGGAAAACGAAGGCAAGAACGGCTTGAAAAATCTGCGCGGCACCATCGCCATGGCGCGCACGCAAGACCCGCACTCGGCCAGCGCCCAATTCTTCATCAACCACAAGGACAACGCGATGCTCGACTACCCGTCGCGTGACAACTGGGGCTACGCGGTGTTCGGCAAGGTCACCGAAGGCCTCGACGTGGTCGACAAAATCGCCAAAGTGCAAACCGGCAACCGTGGTGGACACCAGAATGTCCCGCTCGAACCGGTCATCATCCAGTCCGTAAAAATCATCCCCGAGAAAAAGTAAGGAATCCCCATGATCAAGCTACACACCAACTTCGGCATCATCACCATCGAACTCGACGCCGAAAAGGCGCCGGAATCGGCCAAGAACTTCCTCGCCTATGCCGAAGCCGGCCACTACGACAACACCGTTTTTCACCGTGTCATTCCCGGCTTCATGGTGCAGGGCGGCGGTTTCGAGCCGGGCATGAAGCAGAAGGAATGCCGCGCACCGATCAAGAACGAAGCCGACAACGGTCTGAAGAACGACAACTACACGCTGGCCATGGCCCGCACCTCGGACCCGCACTCAGCAACGGCGCAGTTCTTCATCAACGTTGCCGACAACGAATTCCTCAACTTCAAGGCGCCAAACGGCAACGGCTGGGGCTACTGCGTCTTCGGCAAGGTCACCGACGGCACCGACGTGGTCGACAAGATCAAGGCCGTCAAAACCGGCAGCTCCGGATTCCATCAAGATGTACCAAAGGAAGACGTGATCATCGAGCGCGCCGAAGTCTGCTGAGCCCGCATTTCCAGCACTGACGCATCGTAACCGCTACCTTGATCCTCTTCATTTCGGATCTGCATCTTTCGCCGCAAACACCCGGCGTCACCCGCATCTTTCTCGATTTTCTCGGCGGCCGCGCACGCACCGCCGAGCATCTCTTCATCCTTGGCGACCTGTTCGAAGCCTGGTCTGGCGACGACTGCATCAACGATCCTGAAGATCACTTCAACGCGCAGATCGTTGAGGCGCTGCGCGCGCTCACCGACGCGGGCGTCGCGCTGTCACTGCTGCACGGCAACCGCGACTTTTTGCTCGGCGACGAATTCGCTGCACGCTGCGGTGCCCACCTGCTACCCGACCCTTATGTACTTTCGCTACCAGCCTGGCAATTTGTTTTGTCGCATGGCGACGCGCTGTGTACCGACGATCAGGACTACCTCGCGTTCCGTTCACAGGTGCGCAAACCGGACTGGCGTAGCGCATTTCTGGCCAAACCCCTATCCGAGCGCAAAGCCATCGCCAGCGCACTGCGTCAGCAAAGCGAAACCTCGAAACGCGACAAGGCGCAATACCTGATGGACCTCAACCCCGGCGCGACCGAAGACTTCCTGCGCGAACACGGCTACGCGACTTTTATCCACGGCCATACGCACCGCCCGGCGACGCACGACCACATCGTCGACGGCATTCACGTCGAGCGCTGGGTGCTGGCCGACTGGCACGAGGACTGCGGCGAATGCCTGTGCTGGGACGGCGAGCAGCTGACACGCGAACGCCTGACCTGATCTGTAACCGGAACCTGTAAAAATGAGCTCGTCGGCCCTCGATATCCTGCGCCGTGTTTTCGGCTACCCCGCCTTCCGTGGCGACCAGGCCAAAGTCGTGAACCATCTGGTCGGCGGTGGCGACGCGTTGGTCCTGATGCCGACCGGCGGTGGCAAGTCGCTCTGCTACCAGATACCGGCGCTGTTGCGGCCCGGTGTCGGCGTCGTCGTCTCGCCGCTCATCGCCCTGATGCAGGATCAGGTCGACGCGCTGCTGTTGGCTGGCGTGCGCGCCGCCTTTCTGAACTCGTCGCAGGATTTCAATTCAGTAGTGGACACCGAACGCCGCCTGATGCGCGGCGAACTTGACCTGATCTATGTTGCACCTGAACGCCTGCTCACCGATCGTTTCATCGGCCTGCTCGACCAACTGGTCGAACGTGATCAACTCGCCCTGTTCGCCATTGATGAGGCGCATTGCGTCTCGCAATGGGGCCATGACTTCCGCCCCGAATACATCCAGCTCTCGAAGTTGCACGAGCGCTATCCACAGGTGCCGCGCATCGCGCTGACCGCCACCGCCGACGAACTGACGCGCCAGGAAATCATCAGCCGCCTCGGCCTCGACACGGCGCGCATCTTCGTCTCCAGCTTCGACCGGCCGAACATCCGTTATACCATCGTCGAACGCGACAACCCGCGCCGGCAGCTGTTAGCTTTCCTGGCCGATCATCGCGGCGCAGCAGGCATCGTCTATTGCCTGTCGCGGCGCAAGGTCGATGAAACCGCCGCCTGGCTGTGCGAACAGGGCATCGCCGCCCTGCCCTACCATGCCGGGCTGAACGCCGGCATGCGCCAGCAGCATCAGCAACGCTTCCTGCGCGAAGACGGCATCGTGATGGTCGCGACGATCGCCTTCGGTATGGGCATCGACAAGCCCGATGTACGCTTTGTCGCGCACCTTGATCTACCGAAGAGCCTCGAAGCCTACTATCAGGAAACCGGCCGCGCAGGGCGCGATGGCGAGCCATCGGAAGGCTGGATGACTTACGGCCTCAACGACGTTGTGATTCACCGGCAGATGATCGAGGAATCACCTTCACCAGTTGAACAAAAGCGTGTCGAACGACAGAAGCTTGACGCCATGCTCGCCTACTGCGAATCAGCGCGCTGCCGGCGCGTCGTCCTGCTCAACTACTTTGGCGAAGAAGCCGCGCCTTGCGGCAACTGTGACGTCTGCATTGACCCGCCGGAAGTCTGGGATGGCACCGTGGCCGCACAAAAAGCGCTATCGGCTGCACTACGCACTGGGCAGCGCTTCGGCGCCGGCCACCTGATCGATATTCTGCGTGGAAAAAGCACGGAAAAAGTGAAGCAGTTCGGCCACGACAGCCTGCCGACTTTTGCCGTCGGCGCTGACATGGACGACATGGGCTGGCGTTCGGTCTTTCGCCAGTTGCTTGCCGGTGGACTGCTTGAGGCCGACGCACAGGCTTACGGCGCACTCAAACTGACTGATGAGGCGCGCCCCGTACTGAAAGGCGAGACGACACTGACACTGCGTCGGCACGCGGTTCGCAGCAAGAGCAAAGCGGTGAAAAAGACGCGGGAAAAGGGCCGTACCACCGCTACGATTTCCGCCGGCGATTCACCGCTATTCGATGCGCTGCGCGGCTGGCGGGCCGACAAAGCCCGTGAACAAGGTGTTCCCGCCTACGTCATTCTGCACGACCGGACACTACACGAACTCGCGACCCTGCGCCCGCAATCGCTGACCGCACTCCTCGACGTACCGGGAATTGGCCTCGCCAAAGCGGAACGCTATGGCGAGGCTTTGCTGGCGCATCTACGCGACGGCTGAGCTCGCCGAATACAACAGCCACATGCTTAGCATAGGGCTTGCGGCACCCTACAACATGGGGCACAATAAGCCCCATGAAAGCAAAGCTGCTGCGAAGAATTCTTGAGACTTACGGGCAAGGCAGGATTGAAGGGGTCATCTGGCAAGTGCCGGAACCTGTCGCACCGTCTGAACATCGCATCAAATATCGGCTGGTCTATATCCGCGATGGCGTCCGCGTGATCGGCTATGACAACGAACGCGGCAAGGGCGACCATAAACATCTGCGCGGGCTTGAGTCACCCGATGCCTTCACGGATGTAGCCACATTGATCCGCGACTTTCTACGGGACCTGAAGGAGATAGAGCCATGAATATACTGGAAGTAAAGGTCGGCGAACCGGTCGAAAACAGCTTGGCCGCTTTTGGCGATGCGCTGCAATCGGCAAGTGATGGAAAAACGGTAACGCCATACTACGGCATTGGCTTTGCGACAATGGCGCAGTTCGGCGCAGTCTTTACGCCCAAACGCTGGGAACTGGTCGAGGCATTGAAGGCTGCCGGGCCAATGAGTATTTACGCGCTGGCCAAATCCCTGAATCGGCATTACCGCAATGTGCATAAAGACGTAACCGCGTTGATCGAATGGACGGCGATCGAAAAAAACGAGGCAGGGAAGGTCTTTGTGCCGTGGGATGAAATCGATGTGCGCTGGCCACTACTGCGTTACGCGGCCTGACGCTGCTTGAAGTACCGGGCATCAAGGCGCAACGTTATTGCGAGGACTTGCTGGCGTTTCTAAGCGGCGGTAAGCCAGCCCGGCCACCATAAGGTGGAGACAGGCATCGCTCAGAGACGATCGCCGAGCGGCAGCCTTTCGGTACCGTCGTAGAGAATCACACCCAGCTTGAGCTGGCCTCCAGCAATGCTGTCCAGCCGCTTGAGGCCGCGCAGATCGCCCTCCTTGATCGAGGCCGCTAATTTGACCTCAATGCCGATCAATTCGCCGCCCGCATTCTCGACGACCACATCGACTTCAAATTGATCGTGATCATTAACGTGTAATCGGGAAAATAATGAGCCGGTGAGAAACCTACCAGGCTCAATTTCCGAAACCAACCTCGGGGCCGCCACCGGCAAGCAGGCGATTTTGCTGATCTCTGCTTGCCGGCGTAGTCAGACCCGGCTAGCGGTTGCGGCTACCGCTGCGGTGCGCTGCACCGCCTGGCTTGGGCGCGCCGGAACGATTGCCACCCGCACCACCGGGACGCGGCGCACCACCCGAACGCCCACCGCCTGCCGGCCGCTGACCGCCACGCGCACCTGACGAACGCATCAGAATAGGCTCGGCACGAATACTCGGATCGGGTTCATAACCCGGATAAACCGAGGCTTCGATCTGCACCTTGAGCAAGCGCTCGATATCGTGCAACAGTTTGTGTTCGTCAACGCAGACCAGCGAGGTTGCTTCACCTTCGCTGCCGGCCCGGCCGGTGCGGCCGATACGGTGCACGTAATCTTCCGCGACGTTCGGCAACTCAAAGTTGACGACGTGCGGCAGTTCGTTGATGTCGATACCGCGTGCGGCAATGTCAGTCGCGACCAGCACGTGCAGCTTGCCGCTCTTGAAGTTGGCCAGCGCCCGCGTGCGTGCGTTCTGGCTCTTGTTGCCATGAATCGCATCGGCTTCGATACCGGCTTTGAGCAGCTTGTCGGCGAGCCCGTTGGCGCCCCATTTGGTGCGCGTAAATACCAGCACCTGATACCAGCCGTTGTCACGAATCAGTTCAACGAGCAGATCGCGTTTGCGCTCACGGTCAACTTTGTAGACGCGCTGCTTGACCAGCTCGGATGCCGTATTGCGGCGCTCCGATTCGACATACTCGGGATTGACCAGGAAGGTGCTGGCCAGCGCACGGATTTCGTCCGAGAAGGTGGCGGAAAAAAGCAGATTTTGCCGTTTTTTCGGCACCAGTGCGATGACGCGCTTGATATCGTGGATAAAGCCCATGTCGAGCATGCGATCGGCTTCATCGAGCACCAGCACTTCAACCGCTGACAGATCGACATTGCGCTGCTGGCAATGATCGAGCAGACGGCCCGGTGTAGCAACGAGGATATCGATGCCGCTTTTGAGCGCCGAAATCTGCGGATTCATGCCGACGCCGCCGAACATCACCAGCGATTTGAGCGAAAGATGCTTGCCGTAAGTGCGCACACTCTCTTCGACCTGAGCGGCCAGTTCGCGTGTCGGCGTCAGGATCAGCACGCGGATCTTGCGCGGCCCGGTAGCGCGCGTTTCAGCGAGGCGATTAAGAATTGGCAGGACAAAACCGGCAGTCTTGCCCGTACCCGTTTGTGCGCAGGCCATCAGGTCGCGCCCGGCGAGGACAACCGGAATCGCCTGTGCCTGAATCGGGGTGGGGGTTTCGTAGCCATGATCAGCAATGGCACGCAGGATCTCGGGTGCGAGACCCAGTTCAGTAAATTTCATGCAGGAAAGCTCCAGGCGTTTGCCATGCGTGCGGACAAAACCACGGGGGCTGTCACGAATGCACGAACCAGTCTGGGCAAACACTCAGGGATAGGTGAGTCGGGCCAGGCGAGAATGCCAGGCCACATCGAACGGGCGCCAAGACTGATGAGTGGCGCCACGAGGAAGGCGGATACTAACACAGCGCGACCATGCCCGGATCATATCCAGAGCAGTTGAAAAATAGCCCTTTAGTTACTCCGGATTTTCAGTGATGATTAGCGTCCCCAACGTTAAAATAATACGGAGACAACATGAAACAAGTGATCTGGGTGCTATGGCCCGCATTTATCGCAGCCGGCATTGCCGAAGTTGCCTTCTTTACCCTGATTGACCCGCGCCAGCTCTATCTGCTGGGCCAACCGATCGAAGTCTCGGCAACCGCTACCTACTCGATCGGCTTCCTGCTGTTCTGGCTGCTTTGCGTCGGTTCCAGCCTGATGACCTATATGTTGCTGCCGCAGAGCATCAAGGAAGCACTTGGACGGATCGCCAATGAACGCGAAGACCTCTCACGCCCGAAACGGCGCGTGCACGCAGCGGGGAGTCAGTAATCATTTCTTCAGAGGAAGCGGCCTGTTAAGGCAATAGGATCATCAAGTTTTGAGGCCGATCCAGACTTATTGTGTTGAAAAGATCCGGGATCGGTTTTTTTCTGAACTTTCCGGGTCGCTTTGCACTTCCCGAAACGGCAATCATTGAATACGAAGCGATTCTGAAGGTCAGTTTTTGCGCATCTGCAAGGTCACTATGATTGAGCGATTTTTTCAACACAATCGATTGAGGGCTGTCATTGGCAATCCCGGGGCAGCCATCAAGAAATATCCCATAGCGACAATACTGAGTGTTAGCTCACTGGCGCGCACCGGGCATTGATACTGCACTCATCAGACAATCTCTCGCTTCGAGTTGGCGGCTTGAGAGCGCAATGACTTTCGGGTACTGTCGCCTTTCACCTGACGGATGCTCTTAGCGCCGCGATGCCAGCCCTGAAAATACTCCTCGTCGAAGACGAACAGACGATTGCCGACACCCTGATCTACGCCCTCGGCAGCGAAGGTTTTGCCGTGCGCCACCTGCTGCTCGGGCGCGAGGCGCTGCCCGCGCACAGCAAAGACGCCTTCGACCTGATCATTCTCGATCTCGGCCTGCCCGACACCACCGGTTTCGAGGTACTCAAGGAACTGCGCGGCCACCCCAACGGACGCGACGTACCGGTCATTTTCCTCACCGCGCGCGCCGAGGAAATCGACCGCATTCTCGGTCTCGAACTGGGTGCCGACGACTATGTGACCAAACCCTTCTCACCGCGTGAAGTCGCCGCCCGTGTCCGCGCCATCCTGCGCCGCGAGGCGCGTTTCCGCAGTAGCAGCGCAGCCCCCCCCCGGTCTGGCAGCACGACCCCGAAGCACTGCGCATCGCCTTTCACGGCCAGACGATTGACCTGACGCGTTACGAATACCTGCTGCTCGCCCTGCTCCTCTCGGTGCCCGGCCGCGTATTCACGCGCGAACAGATCATGAGCCGCGTCTGGGCCAATGCGCCCGACACCGCCGACCGCAGCATCGACACGCATATCAAGACGCTGCGTGCCAAACTGCGCAGCATCGCCCCGGCCGACGAGGCGATCCATACCCATCGCGGCACCGGCTATTCCATCAACTCGCTCAGCGCATGAAGCTCTGGGCGCGCGTTTTCACCGGCTATTTCCTGATTGTCGGACTGTCGGGCTGGTTCCTGCTGCGTGTTTTCGTTTCCGAAGTCAAACCCGGCGTGCGCGATGCGGTCGAGGACGTCATGGTCGACACCGCGCAACTGCTCGCTGAACTCGCGCGCGACGATCTGCTGGCAAGGCGGCTGTCCGACGGGCGTTTCGCCCGGAGCGTCGAAGCCTATCGCCAGCGCCCGATCAGGGCGACCATCTGGGGGCTGGAAAAACAAACGCTGGATTTTCGCATCTACGTCACCGATGCCACCGGCATCGTACGCTACGACTCGGAGAACAAGGCCGTTGGCGAGGACTACTCGGAGTGGCGCGACGTTTCGCGCACCCTGCGCGGCGAGTACGGCAGCCGCTCGACGCGTGACGATCCGGACGACAAGAACAGCAGCGTCATGCACGTTGCCGCGCCGGTACAGGACGGCGAACGCATCGTCGGCGTGCTCACCGTCGCCAAGCCATCGCGCACGCTGGGCCCAATCATCGAACGCAGCGAGCGTACCGTGCTCCGTCAGGGACTCGTCCTGCTCGCGGCCACGCTACTCATCGGCGGCGCTTTCACCATCTGGCTAACGCTCTCGATGGGCCGCCTGGTGCGCTACGCACGCCTGCTCGCCGCCGGCAGCCCGGCCGAACCGCCGTCGCGCGGCAACGACGAAATCGGCGAACTGTCGCGCGCACTCGCCCAATTACGCAACGAGGTCGATGGCCGTGCCTACGTCGAACACTACGTGCAGCATCTGACGCACGAAATGAAAAGCCCGCTGGCGGCGATTCGCGGTGCCGCCGAACTGCTCGCCGAGGCCGACCTGCCGCCCGCCGAACGCAGCCGTTTCGTGACCAACGTACAGACGCAAAGCGAACGCCTGCAAACGCTGATCGACAAGCTCCTGCGCCTGGCCCAGCTAGAACACCAGCGCCAGCTCGAGGCACCGGTCACACTCAGCGTACAGGCACTGTTCGCCGACCTCGAACAGGCCATGTCGGCGCAGGCCGCACGGCGCGCGCTGACCCTGACCTTTGCCGCCGAACCCACCGCGCAGCTCTGCGGCGACCGCTTCCTGCTCAGTCTCGCACTCTCCAACCTGATCCAGAACGCACTTGACTTCTCACCCCCAGGCGGCAGCGTAAGCTGCACGGCAACCGCCGACGAAACACACGTGCACATTGCAGTACGCGATCAAGGGCCGGGGATTGCCGAATTTGCCGGGCAGCGCATTTTCGAACGCTTCTTCTCGCTACCGCGCCCGGACGGCACACCGAAAAGCACCGGCCTCGGGCTGCCGCTGGTGCATGAAATTGCTGTCCTGCACGGCGGTAAAATCCATCTGGAGAATCCGCAAGTTGGCGGCGCGCTGGCTACCTTGAGTCTGCTGCGCACGCCACTTTAATATCCCACGAGCACTACATCAGCGCCCTCAGCACGCATAGTTTACGCCTGATTTCCCAAGCCATCCTCAACGGCGTGCAGCAGCTTCACACTCCCTTCACCCGCTGCTCACTCGGCCTGCATCAGGCGCTCACATCGCCTCACCATACTCGCTCCTGACCCACTCACCGAGGAGACGAGCGATGAAAAACCCTTTGCTGCAAAAATGTGCGCTGCTGGCGCTGATCGGCGCGCTATTGCTGATTCCATTGTCGATGATCGAGCGCACGATTGACGAACGCACCGCACACCGCGCCGAGGCGATCCGCGCAATTGCGGCGAGTACAGCTGGAGAGCAGTCGATCAGCGGGCCGGTGCTGACGATTCCGGTAGTTGAAGAATATGACGACGAGCAGATCGAGGAGAGCAACGGCGAACGCAAGAAAAAAACGATCCGCCGCAAGCGTACGCATACCGTCACCGTACTGCCGCGCCAGCTGCATTTCGACGGCGGGCTGAAGGTCGAGAAGCGTGCCTACGGCTTGCATGAAACGGCGATTTTCGAGTTGCAGGGGGTGATCACCGGCAGCTTCGAAACGCCGGGCGTGGCGGCGCTGCCTACACTCGGGCAGAACGCGCAGCTGACCTGGGGAACGCCGTCCGTCTCGGTCGGCATTAGCGATGCACGCGGCATCAGCGGCGAGCCGAAAGTCGAAATTGGCGGCAAGGTGTTGAGCTTGCACCGGGGAACAAAAGCGGCCTGCCTGAAGACCGGATTTCATGTGGTGACCGGCGCACCGCATGACGGCAAGGCAATGAATATGCCCTTCCGCATCGATCTGCGTCTGGCCGGCACGGGCAGCGTCGGCTTTGTGCCGCTCGGCGAACTCTCCACTGCTGAACTGCGCGGCAACTGGCCACATCCGAGCTTTGGCGGCGATTTTCTGCCGCGCAGCCGCGAAGTCGGCGCCGACGGTTTTACTGCACGCTGGAGCACCACTGCACTGGCTTCGAATGCCGGCAACGCGGAAATTGCGGATAACGCCAGTGGTTTTCAGGTACGCCTGATCGACCCGGTCGACGTCTATCGGCAGGCACTGCGTGCGGTGAAATACGGCGTGCTGTTCATTGTCCTGAGTTTCGCGGCGTTCTTTACCTTCGAGCATCTGCGCAGCCTGCCGATCCACCCGATCCAGTACCTTCTGGTCGGACTGGCGCAGGCAGTGTTCTTCCTGTTGCTGACCAGCCTCTCGGAGCACATCAGTTTCTCGCACGCCTATCTGGCTGCGGCTGCCGCGTCGATCTGCCTGATCGGCGTCTATCTGGCCTCCATTCTGCGCGGCTGGACACGCGGACTCGGCTTCTCCAGCGCACTGGCCATCCTCTACGCGGCGCTGTTCGGCATTCTGCGCTCCGAGCAGAACGCCCTGCTGCTCGGCTCTATCCTGGTCTTCATCGCGCTCGCCGGACTGATGCTCGGCACCCGCAGCATCGACTGGTATCGCTTGGGCAAGTCGAGCGACGATACGACTACGGAAGGCGTGAAATGACCACCCGCAAGGAAACCTCCGGCCTGTTGCTGTGGGGCGGCGGCCTGCTCGCGCTTGGCCTGGCCGTGCTGCTGCGCAATCCGCTGCTGCTGCAGTGGCGGCCGCTGGCTACGCCGCTGCTGTTTGCCGTGACGATTGCCGTAGTGGTCTTCATTACGCTGCGCTGGCGCTGGACGCAGGCCCGCCGGCAAGGCGCTTTTCTCCTCGCGTTGTGGTCTGGCGCGTTGCTTCTGGCCGCTGGGCAGGAAGCCGTTTTCGTCTGGCGCAAGCAGCAGGTGCTGGCAAGAGTCGATACGAACGCGCAACAGCTCGGCGCGCACATGATCGTCGGCTACAGCAACCCGCAGGCGGTGCGAGTGCTCGTCGAGAAAGGACTGATCGGCGGCATCTTCATCAGTGCGCATAACGTCCGGGGGCGCAACAGCGAGGCGATCCATGCCGAGATTTCCGCACTACAGGATCTGCGCAGGATCGCCGGATTGCCGCCGCTGATCGTCAGCACCGATCAGGAAGGCGGCATCGTTTCGCGCATGTCGCCGCCGCTCTCGCGCCTGCCGTCGCTGGCCGACGTGATCGCCGACGCGCAGCCGGAGGAAATCGAGTTATTGGCCTTTGCCTACGGCGAGAAACACGGCCGCGAACTGGCCGCGCTTGGCGTGAATATCAATTTCGCACCGCTCGCCGATCTCTCGTCGCCCGCTGAACGGCACAGCCTCGACTTCCGCAGCCTGATCGGACGACGCGCGATCGACGCCGACCCGACGCGCGTCAGCCCGGCGGTGATCGGCTACGCGCACGGTCTGGAAGCGAACGGCGTGCGCGCCACGCTGAAGCACTTTCCCGGCCTAGGACGGGTGACGACCGACACGCACATCTTTCCGGCGACGCTGGCGGCCAGTGCGGGCGATCTGGAAGCCAGCGACTGGATACCCTTCCGTGCCGGATTGCACGCCACGCAATCGCTGCTGATGGTCGGCCACGCCACGCTGAGCGCGGTTGATGCGACGAAGCCGGCATCGCGCTCGGCCAGGGTGATCCGCGAGATCGTTCGCCAGCGCTGGGGGCACGATGGCGTTCTGGTCACCGACGATCTGACGATGGGCGCCGTGGTGCGCCACGGCCTGTGTTCGGCAGGCGTCGATGCGATCAACGCCGGAATCGACCTGCTGCTGGTTTCCTACGACGCGGCGCAGTACTACGGGATTTTCCATTGCCTGTTGCAGGCGGCACAGCATGGGAAAATCGATGCCACGATGCTCGAAGACAGCGAGCGCCGGCTAGTCAAACTGCAGGGATCACTCAGGCGCGTGCCGCAGTACACGGTGGCCAGCACGAAATAACGAAGGGCAGCAGGAATACCCTCTTGCCAATCTTTGCCAAAGTGACCAATCTTGGGCTATGCGCACAATGAGCATATCGCTACCCGATGTGCTCAAGTCGTTCGTTCTTGTTTTTTGACGCAACCGAGGCCGAAACGCTAAATACCGGAAAGTCCGCGCTCAAGATCGTCCTGCAGATCGACGACCCCCTCGAGCCCGACAGCAACCCGCAACAAGGCTTCGGTGATTCCCGCCGCTGCACGTTGCTCGGGCGTAATGCGGCCATGCGTCGTTGAGGCGGGATGCGTCAGTGTGGTCTTGGTATCGCCGAGATTGGCGGTAATCGACAGCAAACGGCAGCTATCGACCACCTTCCAGGCTTCGCTACGTGCCCCCTTGACCTCGAAAGCGACAATCGCCCCGCCGCTCGTTTGCTGACGTTGCGCCAGTTCGAATTGCGGATGTGAAGGCAGCCCAGGGTAATAGACTCGTGCCACCTTCGGATGCGCCTCCAGCCAGCGCGCCAGTTCCAGCGCGCTGCTCGATTGTGCCTGCATGCGGATCTTCAGCGTCTCCAAACCCTTGAGCAGCACCCAGGCATTAAAGGCCGACAAGGTCGGTCCGGCTGTACGCAAAAATTTCAGCACTTCGTCGGTCAGTATTTTCGGACCGGCGACGGCACCGCCTAGCACACGCCCCTGACCATCGAGATACTTGGTCGCGGAATGCACGATCAGATCAGCGCCCAAGTCGAGCGGGCGCTGCAAAATCGGTGTGCAGAAGCAGTTGTCGACAGCAACAAGAATACTGCGCGCGTGCGCAATCTCAACCAGCGCAGCGATATCGGCCACTTCGGTCAGCGGATTGGACGGCGTTTCGAGGAAAAACAGCTTCGTTGCCGGCTCGATTGCCGCTGCCCACGCGGCCGCGTCGGTCTGCGACACAAAGGTGGTACGTACGCCGAAACGCGTCATGATGTTGCCGAGCAACTGCTGCGTCGCACCGAACATGCCGGTCGACGCGACGATGTGATCACCCGCGCTGCACAGCGCCATCACCAGGGAGAGGATTGCCGACATTCCCGATGACGTTGCAACGCATTCCTCGGCCCCCTCAAGTGCGGCCAGTCGCTCCTGAAAAACGCTGACTGTCGGATTGGTAAAGCGGGAATAGACATTCCCCTCTTCTTCGCCGGCAAAGCGTGCAGCCGCCTGCGCAGCGCTGTCAAAAACATAGCTGGAGGTCAGGTAGAGCGCCTCTGAATGCTCGTTGAACTGGCTGCGCTCCTGGCCGGTACGAACAGCCAGTGTCTCAAGGCAATAGCGTTGATCCATCAATCAATCACCCAGCATAAGATTCAGATGCATCTGCTGCGCGCTTCCACCCTCTTCGCTGGCAGCAGCGTTTTTGCCTTCGCGCGCCTGCTCGATAGCGTCGAGATACTCGGGCGTCACATCACCGGTAACGTAGGCGCCGTCAAAGCACGAAGCATCAAAGCAGGAAAGCGTCGGTTTGAGATCACGGATCGATGCTTTCAGGGCGTCAAGATCCTGGTAGACCAGCGCGTCAGCACCGATCTCGGTGGCGATTTCCTCGTCGCTACGACCGGTCGCAATCAGCTCGCTGCGCGTTGGCATATCGATGCCATAAACGTTCGGGTAACGTACAGGGGGCGCAGCTGAAGCAAAATAAACCTTGAGGGCCCCGGCGGCACGTGCCATATCAACGATTTCACGACTGGTCGTGCCGCGCACGATCGAATCGTCAACCAGCAGAACCCGCTTGCCCTTGAACTCCTGCGCTACGGTATTAAGTTTCTGGCGCACCGATTTTCTGCGCGTCGACTGCCCGGGCATGATGAAAGTACGGCCGATATAGCGGTTCTTCACGAAGCCTTCACGATACGGTATGCCGAGGCGCTGCGCGAGTTGCATGGCCGACGGGCGGCTTGAATCGGGAATCGGAATGACGACGTCGATTTCCTCGACCGGAATCTTGCGGATCACCTTGTCAGCAAGGTGCTCTCCCATGCGCAGGCGGGTTTCGTAAACAGAGACCCCGTCGATCACCGAATCCGGGCGCGCCAGATAGACATACTCGAAAATACACGGCGCCAGCACCGGATTCTGCGCACACTGGCGATGGTGCATCTGATGATCGAGGTCGACAAAAATCGCCTCGCCCGGCTCGACGTCGCGCAAGACCTGGAAGCCCAGCGTATCGAGCGCAACCGACTCGGAAGCCAACAGATATTCGGTACCTTCCGGCGTCTGATTGGTGCCGATCACCAGCGGACGGATGCCATACGGATCGCGGAAGGCAAGCAGCCCGTAACCGGCGATCAGCACAACAACCGCATAGGCCCCCCGGCAGCGGCGATGCACACCGGCCACCGCGGCAAAAATAGTGTCGAGATCAAGCCGGAAGCCTTTGGCCGATGCCTGCAGTTCATGTGCCAGCACATTAAGCAGCACTTCGGAATCCGAATTGGTATTGATGTGCCGCAGATCCTGGCGGAACATCTCCTCCTTGAGTTGCTCGGTATTGGTCAGATTGCCATTGTGGCCAAGCACGATGCCGAAAGGCGAATTGACATAGAAGGGCTGCGACTCGGCAGAGTCCGACGACGAACCGGCGGTCGGATAGCGGCAGTGCGCGATGCCCATATTGCCCGGCAGCGCACGCATGTTGCGCGTGCGAAAGACGTCACGCACCAGCCCCGGCCCCTTGTGCATATGAAAGGCGTCGCCTTCTGCCGTGGCTATCCCGGCGGCATCCTGCCCGCGATGCTGGAGCACCATCAGACCGTCGTAGAGCAACTGATTTACCGGCGTGGTCGCGACGACCCCGAGAATCCCGCACATAGTTATTTCCTACCTGAATCGAATCCGTTTAGCTACTTCCGGCGGCAGCCAGGGCTTGCTGGCCAGCACCGCCGTTTCGAGCGGCGCCGAGAACTGCGCCTCACTCCACCACTTTTCCTTCGGCAACGAAGTCATGCCACCGACTGCCACCAGAACAAAGACAATTACCAGACCACGCGCGACACCAAAAATCACACCGAGCAGGCGATCGGTCAGGGTCAGTCCCAGCGCCTTGAGCAGACCGCGCACCGCCAGCCGTAACAGCGCCATCAAGATCAGCACCACGACAAACACCGCAACCCAGCCGGCTACGATGCGCAGCGCGGGGTCGGCGATACCGGAAAACAGCGCCTGCGCTATCTCCGCGCCCCACAGCTTCGCGGCAAAAAAAGCCAGTATCCACGCCACCAGCGCAATGATCTCGCCGACCACCCCGCGCCACAAGCCCAGGACCAGCGACGCGACAACGATGCTGATGACTACGTAATCAAAAGCTGTCATTGCTTTGCGGCAACGACCCCGCTGACACCGATCCGTTTCAACTTATCGAGCGCCGCATCGGCTGCCTCGCGGTTTGGAAAGGGGCCGGCACGCACGCGTGTTTTTTTGCCTTGCGGCGAATCGAGCGGCTCGGTGTAGGTCTTGATGCCAAGATCACCAATCTTGCTCTGCAGTTGCTTGACGTTGGCGACATTGGCAAAGGCACCGATCAGGATCACATGCTGCCCACTTCCATTGGCCGGTGCGGCTTCCGACGCCTTGCCGCCAAGGATGGCGGCAGCACGCTGGGTATCGGCGGCAGGCTTGGCTGATTTCTCTACGGGCTTTTCAAGTGGTTTCTGCACCGGCTTCTCGGCCGTTTTTTCCGACATTTTTGCAGCCGGCTTGACGGGCGCCACTTCAACGGATTTCGGTGTCGGCGCGCTCTGCACGGTGACGGGAGCAACCGGAGCTGCGGGCTTTACCGCAACTGAAGCAGGCGCGGGCGTTGGTACAACGGCAGGTGCCACCTTGGCCGCCAGCACCTTCGGAGTGAATGGTGCCTGATCCTGGCCGGGAATGACGATCTGGACATCCTGAACCTGCTGTTTTGGCTCTTCATCCATGACCATCGGTAGAACAACGGCAGCCAGCCCGGCAAAGGCAATCGCGCCAACCAGACGCCGGCGGGCCCGTTTTTTCAGTTGCAGTTGCGCATCGGAAGATTCGGCCATTGGATTCTGTGAGTGGAGTCGGTCGGGTCAGCGGCTGTTCTTCAGGGAACGCATGATGGCGGCCACTGTGTAGAACGATCCAAAGGCGAGAATTCTATCATTTTCCCCTGCCAGCTTGGCGGCCTGCGCAAAGGCCAGTGCCGGCGAGGCAAAACATTCAATGCTTCCACCCAGCTTGCCCGCCAGCACGACGTCTGCCAGAACCTCGGCCGACGCGCCGCGTCGGACATCAAGTGTAGCCAGCAACCAGACATCGACCTTGCCGGCCAGAGGCGCCAGCGCACCGGCAATATCCTTGTCGCCGAGCATGCCGACCAGCGCGAAAGTTTTTTTGAAAAAGCCCATGTCGCCGAGATTATCGACCAGTCCGGCCACGGCCTGCGGATTGTGGGCAACATCGAGAACAATTGCCGGTCGTCCCGGCAGCACCTGAAAACGTCCCGGCACGTCGAGCTCGATCAGACCACGCCGCACAGCCTGCATCGATACCGGTAAATGCGCTTTCAACACCTCAATGGCAGCAAGCACTGCCGATGCATTACGCAATTGGTAAGCACCGCGCAACGCAGGGTTGGCCAGGCCACCACGGCGCAGTTTGTCGTGACCCCAGAAGGTCCACTGCATCTTGTCACCGAAATAGCCGAAATCCCGGCCGAGCAACTGCAGATCGGCGCCAATGGTTTTGGCATGATCGATCAATGACTGTGGCGGCTCGGGGTCGGCGCAGATCGCCGGTTTGCCAGTACGGTAAATACCGGCTTTCTCGGAAGCAATCGACTCGCGTGTCGGGCCCAGCCAATCGGTATGATCAAGCGCGATACCGGTAACAATGGCGCAGTCCGCATCATAGACATTGACCGCATCGAGCCGGCCACCAAGGCCGACTTCGAGGATCAGCACATCGACCTGACGCTCGGCAAATACTTCCCACGCAGCCAGCGTGCCGAATTCGAAATAGGTCAGTGCCGCACCATCGGCTTGCCTTGCACGCTCGACCCGGGCGAATGCCGCGCACAGCGACGCATCGTCGACCGGCACGCCGTCGATACGCACGCGCTCGTTGTATTCAAGGAGATGCGGCGAGGTGTAGCAGCCGACCCGATAGCCGGCGAAGGTGTAGATCGCCTCAAGATAGGCACAGGTCGACCCTTTACCGTTGGTACCACCAACGATGATCAGCGGGCAGGCCTGCTTCTGACCCAATACCGCCTTGATACGAGCGACCCGCTCCAGTCCGAGCTCGATACCGTCCTGGCCCTTGGGGTGGAGGGATTCGAGGTGCGCCAGCCAGCCGCTCAGCGTCGTCGGCTGATCCGCTTCCGACACGGTCACGCGGCAGCCGGCAGCTTTTGCAGCATGGCCAGCAACTGCGCGAGCTTGTCCTTCATTTCGCGGCGATCAACGATCATATCGACAGCGCCTTTTTCGAGCAGGAATTCGGAACGCTGGAACCCTTCCGGCAGCGTCTCGCGCACCGTCTGTTCGATCACGCGCGGACCGGCAAAACCAATCAGGGCGCCTGGTTCGGCGATAACCACGTCGCCGACAAAAGCAAACGATGCCGATACGCCACCCATCGTCGGATCGGTCAGAATCGAGATAAAAGGCAGTTTCACTTCAGAAAGTTTGGTCAACGCCGCCGTGGTCTTGGCCATCTGCATCAGGGAGAACAAGCCCTCCTGCATGCGCGCACCGCCCGACGCCGTCACACAGACAAAGGGCATTCCCTGTTCAACCGCCAGTTGCACGCCACGTACGAATCGCTCGCCAAGCACCGAGCCCATCGAACCGCCCATGAACTCAAATTCGAATGCGGCGATCACTACCGGCAGCGTCTTGATCGCACCCTGCATGACCACCAGCGAGTCGGTCTCGCCCGTCGCTTCGGTTGCATCCTGCAAGCGCTCCGGATAACGCCGGCTGTCCTTGAACTTGAGCGAGTCGACCGGCAGCACTTCGGCACCGATCTCAAAACGCCCCTCAGGATCAAGCAACAAGTCAATCCGCGCACGCGCATTGAGGCGGTTGTGGTGCCCGCACTTCGGGCAAACATTGAGATTGTTGTCCAGATCGGTCGCATAAAGCACGGCCTCACAGGACGGGCATTTGCTCCACAAGCCTTCCGGCAGGGTTGATTTGCGTGCAATACCGGATTCGTTGCGCTTGATCTTCGGCGGCAGGAGTTTGTTCAACCAGCTCATGACATTCCTTAAACAGCGACTGTTGCTGCGGTGGCTTGATCGATACCACGACGGATATCGGCGACCAGTGCGAGGACGTTTGCACAGACGTTATCGGAAGTGGACTTCTCAATTTCTTCGATGATGCGGCTGCCGACGACGACGGCATCAGCGACGGCAGCAACAGCCCCCGCAGTCGCCGCGTCGCGAATGCCGAAACCAACGCCAACCGGCACGCCGGTTCGTGAACGTATCTCTGGAAGACGTGCCGCAACCGCCGCGACATCGAGCGTTGCCGCACCGGTGACGCCCTTGATTGAAACGTAATAAACGTAGCCGCTGGCCAATGCACCGACCTGCGAAATGCGCGCATCGGTCGAGGTCGGCGCCAGCAAAAAAATCGGATCAAGTGCATGAGCCCGCATGGCCTGCGCAAACTCGACACTTTCCTCGGGCGGATAATCAACGACCAGCACACCATCGACGCCTGCATCATAGGCTGCAGCAGCAAAGGTTTCGACGCCCATCGCCTCGATCGGATTGGCATAACCCATCAGAACAACCGGCGTCTCATTGTCGTCGGCACGGAAGTTGGCGACCATGCCGAGCACCTTGCGCAAGGTGACGCCTTTCAGCAAGGCACGCTCCGATGCGCGCTGAATGGTCGGGCCATCAGCCATCGGGTCGGAGAACGGAACGCCGAGTTCGATGATGTCGGCACCGGCCTCAACCAGTGTATGCATCAGCGACACGGTCAGCGCGGGATCGGGATCGCCGGCGGTGACAAACGGAATCAGCGCCTTGCGGCCTTGCGCCTGCAGGCGCTCAAAAGTGGCTTGAATTTTTGACATGATCAGAAGGTGATTCCGGATTTTTCGGCGACGGTGTGCATATCCTTATCACCGCGACCGGAAAGGTTAACCAGCAAGATCTTGTCTTTCGGCAAGGTCGGCGCGAGTTTGGCGGCATAGGCCACGGCATGACTCGATTCGAGCGCCGGAATGATGCCTTCAAGACGGCACAGGTTGTGGAAGGCCGCCAGCGCTTCGGCATCGGTGATGCCGACGTACTCGGCACGGCCGGAGTCCTTCAGCCACGCATGCTCCGGCCCGACGCCGGGATAATCGAGGCCAGCCGAGATCGAGTGCGTCTCGATGATCTGTCCGTCATCATCCTGCAGCAGATAAGTACGATTGCCGTGCAGCACACCGGGACGACCAGCGGTCAGCGACGCTGAGTGCCGACCGGTTTCGATGCCCTCACCGGTCGCCTCGACACCAATCAGGCGAACCCCTTCAACCGGGATGTAGGGATGAAAAATACCCATCGCATTCGAACCGCCACCAACGCAGGCAATCACCGCATCGGGTTGCCTTGCACACTGTTCCTGCATCTGAAAGATGGCTTCTTTGCCGATCACCGTCTGGAAATCGCGCACCATCATCGGATAGGGGTGCGGGCCGGCCACCGTACCAATGATGTAGAAGGTATTCGAAACGTTGGTCACCCAGTCACGCATCGCTTCGTTGAGTGCATCCTTGAGCGTCTTCGAACCACTCTCAACGGGCACCACGGTGGCACCGAGCAACTTCATGCGATAGACGTTGGCCGCCTGTCGCTTGATGTCTTCTGATCCCATGTAAACCACGCATTCCATACCGTACCGCGCCGCCACGGTGGCGGTCGCCACCCCGTGCTGACCGGCACCTGTTTCGGCAATAACGCGTGGCTTGCCCATGCGACGCGCCAGCATGGCCTGACCAATACAGTTGTTGATTTTGTGCGCGCCGGTGTGGTTCAGGTCTTCACGCTTCAGATAAATCTGTGCGCCGCCAAGCAACTCGGACCAGCGTTTGGCGTGATACAGCGGGCTCGGTCTGCCGACGTAGTGCTTGAGGTCATATTCAAACTCGGCAACGAACTGCGGATCGCGCTGCGCGATGGCATAGGCTTCCTTAAGCTCATCAAGCGCAGCAATCAGCGTCTCGGAAACGAACACGCCACCGTACTGGCCAAAGTGGCCGCGCGCGTCAGGTAAATCATAGTGTGGGGCAAGCATGGAATTCTCCTTGAGGCGGGTGCAAAAAAATGCGGACAGACGATCGAGCAACCGTCTGCCTCAAGTGTGGTTTGCCAGATGGCGTCGCCAGCAACTACGGGTGTGACCGCCAGGTTTCTTGCGCATGCCTGTCCTGCTCCGCTCTGTTCCGACTCAATCGATCGGCATCAATCCGGCGAGTCGCACGGCAGCGACAAACGCACGAATCTTTTCCGCATCCTTGACACCCTTCGTCGCTTCAACGCCCGACGACACATCAACCGCCGCCGGCCTCAGCCGGTGTATTGCTTCGCCGACATTGCCGGCATCCAGCCCACCGGAAAGCACCAGCGGCTTACCCAGCACAGGCGGCACCAGCGACCAGTCAAACACCTTGCCGCCGCCGCCGTAGCCATCAACAAAGGCATCGAGCAAAATCGCCTGCGCCGAGGGGAAGTCAGCCGCGTATTGTACCAAATCCATTCCCGGCTTGACGCGGGCCGCCTTCATGTAGGGCCGGTCAAACTGCCGGCAGTAGCTTTCGTCCTCGTCGCCATGAAACTGCAGCAAATGAATCGGCACGGCCGCCAGCGTTTCGCGCACCAGCACCGGGTCGGCGTTGACGAACAGACCAACGATGCTGACCAGCGGCGGAACAGCGCTGGCCAGCATCGCCGCCGCCTGAATGCTCACATGGCGCGGGCTCGGCGGATAAAACACCAGCCCGATCGCATCCGCGCCTGCGTCAACTGCCACACGTACATCTTCGGTACGGGTCAGACCACAAATCTTGATGCGAGGTTTCATCGAGAAAACTCCATTTCTTCAGATACCGAACAATCCAGGCAGAACGGTCTCGTCACTGACCGGCAGCCCCCAGTGCGCTTCATACCTGACCCCGACGAGATAAAGTCCGGCCGCAGAAAAGGTCGGCGCGGCATGCTGACGGTCAGCGGCGAGCAGCAAGGCCGTGATCCATTCCGGGCGCTGCTTGCCCTGGCCAACATACACCAGACTACCCACCAGGTTGCGCACCATGTGGTGTAGAAATGCACTCGCTTCAAAATCAAAAACGATATAGTCGCCGAAGCGCCGCACCTCTGCCTGGCGCAGCGTTTTTACCGGGGTTCTGGCCTGACACGCGGCGGCCCTGAAAGCCGAAAAATCGTGTTCGCCAAGCAAAAAAGCAGCAGCCTTCTGCATGGCATCAACGTCAAGCGGGTGGTGGTACCAGCCGGCACGTCCGTGCCAGACACCGGCGCGTTGCGCCCGGTTGATCAGCACGTAGCGATAACGTCGTCCATGCGCCGAAAAACGCGCATGAAAAGCGTCATCCACTGGTTGCGCCCAGCGCACCGCAACGGCAGGCGGCAGAAAGGTATTGACGCCGCGCACCCACGCACTCAGCGGGCGTTCGGCACAGGAGTCAAAATGCACGACTTGTCCGGTGGCATGCACGCCTGCATCGGTGCGACCAGCGCATACAACACTGAGCGGCTCGCCGGCAATCTCAAGCAGGGCAGCTTGTAAGGCATTTTGTACCGTACCGCCGGCGGGCTGTATCTGCCATCCGTGAAAAGAACTCCCGTCGTACTCAAGGCCAAGGGCAATCCGCATCAGGCCCCCGATCGCAACGCGACAAAAACCAACGTAGAAACAACCAGAACCAGCACCAGATGATCCAGCCGGCCTAACGGGCTGTCCTCCAGTTCAAGCGTCTCGCTGGTGCTGCTTGCCGGAACGTCAAGCAACATTCGCCAGTCGCGCGGACGCGGCAGTGTCTCGACATAGCGCAGGACCAGCATCAGACGGATGACGCCACGGTCGGGATCAAGCCCGCATCGTAGCAAAGGCTGCAAAAACCGGTGTGTCGCAATCAATAGCAGCGGCAAGGGCATGTTCTCAAGAAATGCCGCCACCGCCATCATCATGAGCAGCAGGCGACCAAGCTGCCCCAGCGCCTCACCCAAGCCCTCGTGAGTTGGCGCAACGGCTCCCTGCCATAAAGGCTCTCCGGCAACCCCCCAGGGGAAGACGACAAGCAACAGGAGCAATAACCAGCGGGCACGCCAAACCAAGCGCCCACCGCGTTGAAAAACCGGCCGGCCAAGCATCGGCAACAGTAAAAAGGCACCCGCCAGAGTCCAGCCTTCAAGCAACTGGATCACCAGCATAAGCAGTAGCCAGAGCGTCAGGCGGGTTGTCGGATGCACGGCAGGCAAAAACATGAATGCGTCCAATGCGATGAGGAGATGCAGTTCTGGGATGCACTACCCCAGAAACAAAAAGGCCGTAACTCCTTGCAGAGTTACGGCCTGCATTCTACTTGCGTTTGACCTATCCGGCGATCCGGGCAAGCAGCGCCTGCGCCTTCTCCTGCTGTCCGGCATCGCCCTCTTTGACGACTTCCTGCAAGAGCTCACGAGCGCCCTCAAGGTCACCCATCTCTTCGTAGGCCTTGGCCAGATCAAGCTTGGTCGCAACTTCCTCGTTTGGTGTAATTTCAAACTCCGGCGCGAGGTCGGCATCCGAGCCAAACTGCGGATTCACCATCGTCTCCAACTGCGCCTCGGCAAAGTCGGCATTCACCACAGTGCTCGCCTGAGCCACCTCAAATGCGGACGACTGGACATCGTCATGTCGAGATACCTGAGGCGAGACGGCCGGGGCCGCTTCGGCCAGGTCAAGGCTGATCGACGACATGTCAAAAGACGACTCGTGCATCGGCTGGCCGAGTACCGTTGACTCGGTCAGACTGACGTCAAATTCTAGATCGTTGTCGTTGACCGAACCCACATCGAGCATGACCGCAGGCGCTGCTTCAGCAACCGGCGCCTGAGCAGACGAAGCCGACGGCGTTGCATCAAAACCGATGTCAAAATCAAGATCAGCACCGAGTGCCGGTTCCGGGGCAGGAGGAACAGGAGCAGGCGCTTCTGCCAGATCAGTTTCCGGGAAATTGAAATCAAGACCGACTGCCGTGGCATCGCCTTGATACTCTGCCTGCTTCACGGTCGAACTAGTGTCGATATCAAAATCGAGGGCTGCCGACTCAATTACCGGTTCCGGCAAGGTCAAGGTACTTTCCATATCCGGCGTCGCTGTGACAACCGGCGATGGCGCTTTTACATCGCTTGTACCAAGATCAAAATCAAGACTCATCATATCGGACGGCGGAACCACTGCGTCGATCTGAGCCTCGGGGGTTTCGATCACGGGCGGTGCCGCACTTGCCGCTTCGGCAAGCTGCGACAACTGCCCGGGCAGAGTGACGGTATTCTTCAGCGCCTGCGGCGAAATAATGACGGTCGAATCCGCATCGAAAGACTGTGGTGCAGCCTGCGCTGCGCCGCCAAAGAGCGGGTTCTCCGGATCAAGCTTGAGGCCCATCGCCGCAGCTTTTTCCCATTCGGCACCGACCCCACCAGTCTCGCTATACAGGTCGGTGGCTAATGACTCAAACTGCTTGACGCTCTTGCGGTTCGAATAAATCTCAAGCAACTTCACATGGATTGCATAACGCTTAGGATCCTTCTGCTTGGCCTCAAGCAAAATCTCCTCAGCCTGTGCATCACGCCCATAGGCCATATAGACGTCAGCTTCAGCAACCGGATCAACCTCATCCGTATCGATGCTGCCCGGACCGGCCTGGCTGAAATCAGTCTGTGCCGGCGTGTGTGAGGTATCAACACTCTGTCCGCCAGTGCTCCGGAAAACCGAGTTACCCGAAAGATCACCGGTCTGCTGCGAAAGCATGCTGTTCGTTGCCAGGGGTTTTTCACCCTCACCCTGACGGCGACGCTTATAGACGAAGAAGCCGGCGAGCAAGGCCAGGATACCGCCACCACCAACCAGCGTCATCGGATTGTCGAGCAACTCATCGACAAAACCGGGCTCCTCAACGGGAGGCGGCGGAGGCAGCACGGCTTTGGGTTTTGGTTTTGGCGCTTCATCCGGCTTCGCTTCCGGCTTAACTTCCGGCTTCGCCTCTTCCGGTTTGGCCACGACCGGCTCAACCGGTTTGACTTCCGGCTTCACTTCTTCGGGCTTGGCTGGAACAGACTCGGCTGGCTTGACTTCAGCAACTTTTTCAACCGGTTTTTCTACTGGTTTTTCAGCAACCACCGGCGCGGCGGGCGGGATAACAACCGGGGCTGAGGCAGGTGCAGGGACAGGTGCAACGGGAGGCGACGGCACCTCGGCTGCCGGCTTCTTCATTTCGGCCGGCGCAGCCTTTGCTGCAGCCTGCTTCTGCAACTCGGCAAGATTCTGGTTTTTCAACTCAACCAGCTTTTCGAGGTCAGCATTATTTTTGGTGAGGATAGCCAAGCGTTCGTTCGCTTCCTTGAGCGCTTTTTCCTTGGCAATCAAATCTTCTTCACTGCGCTTGGCAGCAGCGCCGGATTTTGCCCCGGCCGCATCGGACTTCGAGACCTTGACCTGATCCTTTGTCTCGGTGACGGGCGCAGCCTTGTCTTCAACCTTGGGGGTAATCTTGCCGCTTGCCTCCTGCTTGCCGGCATCTTCCCTGACTGGCGCCTGAGCAGCGACAGCAGCCAGTTTGCGGCGATATGCGTTCCAGTCAGACGACTGAGCGACTACGACTTTTTTTGCTTCACCGTCCGTGACGGCTTCCAGTGCAGATTTTTCAGGTACGGAAAGAATTTTTCCAGCTTTCAGCCGGTTCATGTTGCCGCCGTCGAAAGCCTCCTGGTTGGCACGAAACAGACCAACCAGCATCTGATCCAGAGAGACGCCCTCCGGCTTGATTGCGTTGGCAATCTTGTTCAGGGTATCGCCGCGCTTCACCTCGCGGGTATCACCCGTTTCAACCGGCTGCTTACTTTCTTCCTGGACACGCGGCTTTGCGGCTTCCGGCCGGGTCGACATCTTTTCTTCAGGCGAGGCAGAACGCATTTCCACGGCCGGCTTCGTAGCGGGAGTTGGCCTCGCCACCGGCGCAGCGACCGGCGCGGCTGCTTTGGCAGCGACTTCCGGCGGGTCAAGCAGGAAAGTGTACTCACGAACCAGGCGTCCCGCCGGCCAGTTCAATTCAAGCAACATATCAACAAAAGGATCGTTGATCGGCTTGTCGGAGCTGAGCCTGATGATCGACTGGCCATTGGCGCGCTTGTCGATCACGAACCTGATGCTCATCAGCGAGGACGCGTAGTCCAACCCGGCCTGCTTGAAGGCATCCGGCGAAGCGAGTTGCGCCTTCATTCCGGAAAGCTCTTCACGCGTCGCCGAAAGCTCAACTTCGGCGCGCAAAGGCTGCCCGAGTGCTGACAGAACGGTGACCTTGCCGAGTCCGGCCGCCTGTGCTGCCAGCGGCATACCCGAGAGGGCGAGACACGATGCAACGGCCAATGCAGAGGTCCGCAGTCTGAGATTTTTCAATGTCTGATATGTTTTTTTGGCCACGCCGCCACCCTGAGCGTCGAAATCGGAATTATCAAAATAACATCATGATGTTAGCGATGCAAGCTAAACTTGCTTGTGATGTAAGAGAAAGCGCGGAGACGTGGTGAATTTCCCCGGCTTTACCCTGATTTACTCGCTATCCAGCAAAATTCGCAACATCCGGCGCAGCGGCTCGGCAGCGCCCCAGAGCAACTGGTCGCCCACCGTGAAGGCACCAAGGTACTCAGGCCCCATTGCCAGCTTGTGCAAACGGCCGACCGGAACGGTCAGCGTGCCGGTAACGGCCGCCGGCGTCAGTTCGCGCTCGCTGATCTCGCGCTCGTTGGGAACAACTTTCACCCACTGGTTAGCGCTGGCAATGATGTCGCTCACTTCATCGAGCGGCACGTCCTTCTTCAGTTTGATGGTGAGGCCCTGCGAGTGGCAACGCATGGCGCCGATGCGCACGCACAGGCCGTCAATCGGTATGCTGCCGGGCGAACGGAATGCCGGACGACCGAGGATCTTGTTGCATTCCGCACCGCCCTTCCACTCTTCCTTCGACTGGCCCCCATCGACCGGCACGTCGATCCACGGGATCAGGCTGCCGGCGAGCGCGGTGCCACGGAAGTTCTTGGTCGGGAAGGAAGAGGCTCGCATCGTCTCGGCAATCTTGCGGTCGATGTCGAGAATAGCCGACGCCGGATTGGCCAGTTCATCCTTCACGGCATCATGCAGCGCACCCATTTGCGAGAGCAGTTCGCGCATGTTCTGCGCACCGGCACCGGACGCCGCCTGATAGGTCATGGCGCTGACCCACTCGATCAGGTCGTTCCGGAACAAGCCGCCGAGGCCCATCAGCATCAGGGAAACGGTGCAGTTGCCGCCGATCCAGTTCTTACCGCCCTTGACGAGTGAATCCTGAATTACGTTGAGGTTGACCGGATCAAGGATGATCACGGCGTCCTTTTCCATGCGCAGCGCCGAAGCCGCGTCGATCCAGTGGCCGTTCCAGCCGGCTGCGCGCAGCTGGGGAAAAACTTCCTTGGTGTAATCGCCGCCTTGGCAGGTAATGACGATGTCACATTGCTTGAGCGCATCGATCGACAGCGCATCGTGCAGATTGCCGCCGTCCTTGCCGCCCAGCGTCGGCGCCTTGCCGCCGGCCGCCGAGGTCGAGAAATATACCGGCTCGATGTGATCGAAATCACGCTCTTCCACCATGCGCTGCATAAGGACCGAACCGACCATGCCGCGCCAACCTACCAGACCCACCTTTTTCATCATTCCACCTCTATCCATTAATCCGATTTACAGCGCCGCCAGAACCGCGTCGCCCATAGCCTTCGTGCCCACCTTCTGCGTACCGGCCTCAAAGATATCGCCAGTGCGATAGCCCTGCGCCAGCACCTTCTTCACCGCTTTTTCGATGCGCAAAGCCGCCTCTTCCTGTGCAAAGGTATACCGCAACATCATCGCCGCCGAGAGGATCGTTGCCAGCGGATTGGCAACACCCTGGCCGGCGATATCCGGTGCCGAACCGTGACTCGGCTCGTACATGCCCTTGTTGTTCGCATCGAGCGACGCCGACGGCAGCATGCCGATCGAACCAGTGAGCATCGACGCCTCGTCCGACAGGATGTCGCCGAACATATTGCCGGTGACCATCACGTCGAACTGCTTCGGATTGCGCACCAGCTGCATTGCGGCGTTATCGACCAGCATGTGCGACAACTCGACATCCGGGTACTCCGGTGCCGTCTCGTTGGCAACATCGCGCCACAACTGGGTCGTTTCCAGGACGTTCATCTTGTCGACCGAGCACAGCTTCTTGTTGCGTTTTCGGGCCGCTTCAAAAGCGACGCGCAGGATGCGGCGAATCTCACTTTCGTTGTAGTGCATGGTATTGAAGCCATAACGTTCACCGTCGCGCATTTCGATACCGCGCGGCTGGCCGAAATAAATATCGCCCGTCAGTTCGCGCACGATCAGGATATCCAGACCGGCAACGACCTCGGGTTTGAGTGTCGAAGCGTTCGCTAGTTCCGGGTAGAGAATCGCCGGACGCAGATTGGCGAACAGGCCGAGCTGCTTGCGAATGCCGAGCAGACCGCGCTCCGGGCGCAACTCACGCGCCAAAGCGTCCCACTTCGGGCCACCGACCGCGCCGAGCAACACCGCGTCGGCCGCTTGCGCCAGACGCTGCGTCGCTTCCGGATACGGATCACCCGCCACATCGACGGCACAACCACCGAGGTGCGCTTCTTCCATCTCGAACTTGAGGTCGAGCGCCTTGAGGACACGCACCGCCTCAGTCATGATTTCCGGGCCGATACCATCGCCCGGAAGAATGCAAATCTTCATAGTCATCCTTTTATGCAAACAGCCAAGGCTGCTCGATACGACGTTTTTCTTCAAAAGTCTTGATCAGATCGGCGTGGCGCAGCGTCAGACCGATATCGTCCCAACCGTTGAGCAGACACTCCTTGCGGAAGGCATCGACGGCAAATGGTAGCGCCTTGCCGTCCGGGCGAACGACGACTTGCCGTTCAAGGTCAATCGTCAGCTTGTAGCCGGGTGTTGCTTCCACCTGCGCGAACAGGGCATCAAGTTCGGACGCCGGAAGGACAATCGGCAGGATGCCGTTCTTGAAACAGTTATTGAAAAAAATATCGGCAAAACTCTCGGCGATCACCGCCGAAAAACCAAAATCGAGCAAGGCCCACGGCGCATGCTCGCGCGAGCTGCCGCAACCGAAATTCTTACGTGTCAGCAAAATCTGTGCGCCCTGATAACGCAGCTGATTAAGCACAAAATCCGGATTAAGCGGACGCTGCGAATTGTCACGCCCGGGCTGACCAACATCCATGTAGCGCCATTCGTCGAACAGGTTCGGCCCGAAACCCGAACGCTTGATCGACTTCAGGAACTGCTTGGGAATGATCGCATCGGTATCGACGTTGGCACGATCAAGTGGCGCAACCAAGCCTTCAAGACGAACAAATGAATCCATTACTTGGCAGCCTTTTCAATTGCCTGCCCGCCTTTTTCAATATCCCTTCCCATCCCTTGAACCGTATTACAAGCCGTCGAAGAAATAGCCAGAACCAGAAGAATAAGCGCACTCAGTGTTTTCATAAAAGCTCCCGTCAAAGAATTTCACGAACATCGGCAAAATGACCGGCAATCGCCGCAGCGGCAGCCATTTCCGGGCTAACCAGATGCGTACGCCCACCCGCCCCCTGCCGCCCCTCAAAATTACGGTTTGAAGTCGAGGCGCAACGCTCGCCCGGCTCAAGGCGGTCGGCGTTCATCGCCAGACACATCGAACAGCCCGGCTCGCGCCACTCAAAACCGGCGGCAATAAAAATCCTGTCCAAGCCTTCTTCTTCAGCCTGCTGCTTGACCAAGCCCGACCCCGGAACGACCAGCGCCAGCTTGACGCTCGCCGCCACCTGCCGGCCCTTGACCACCGCAGCTGCAGCGCGCAAATCCTCGATGCGCGAATTGGTGCACGAACCGATAAAAATCTTGTCGACCTTGATTTCCTTGATCGGCGTATTCGGATTGAGCCCCATGTACTGCAGGGCGCGCTCCATGCCTTCGCGCTTGACCGGGTCTTTCTCCATCGCCGGATCGGGAACGCAGGCGTCGATCGCCACGACCATCTCGGGCGACGTGCCCCAAGTCACCTGCGGCTGGATTTCCTCGGCGCGCAGATCGAGAACGCAGTCGAAAACCGCGTCTTCGTCACTGTGCAGCGTGCGCCAGCAAACGACGGCGCGCTCCCAATCATCGCCCTTCGGCGCGAACTGGCGGCCCTTCACATAGTTGATCGTCACGTCGTCAACGGCGATGAAGCCGAGGCGCGCGCCGGCCTCGATCGCCATGTTGCACAGCGTCATGCGCCCTTCCATCGACAGGCTGCGAATCGCGCTGCCGGCGAACTCGATGGCGTAGCCGGTGCCGCCGGCGGTGCCGATGCGGCCAATGATCGCCAGCGCGATATCCTTGGCGGTGACGCCCTTGCCGAGCTGACCATCGACGCGCAGCTGCATCGTTTTCGATTTTTTCTGCAACAGGCACTGCGTCGCCAGCACGTGCTCAACCTCGGAGGTGCCGATACCATGCGCCATGCAGCCGAAAGCGCCGTGCGTGCTGGTGTGCGAGTCGCCGCAAACGACCGTCATGCCGGGCAGCGTCGCGCCGTTCTCCGGCCCGACCACGTGCACGATGCCCTGGCGCGGGTCCTTGAACGGGAAATAGGCCAGTGCGCCGACTTCACGAATATTGGCGTCGAGCGTTTCCACCTGCAAACGCGAAACCGGGTCTTCAATGCCGCGATCCCAGTGATCGGTCGGCGTATTGTGGTCGGCCGTAGCCACCATCGAAGAGACGCGCCACGGCTTGCGGCCAGCCAGTTTGAGGCCTTCGAAGGCCTGCGGGCTGGTCACTTCGTGCACCAGGTGACGGTCGATATAGAGCAGCGCGGTGCCATCAGCTTCTTCATGCACCACGTGATTCTGCCAAAGCTTGTCGTATAAGGTCTGCGGCATTTTTGGCTATCCGGCAACGTTAGGCCACTATCGGCCAATCAGAACGTTCCATTATGTCACAGGGCCGGCGCTGCTGTCAGCCGCCCTGGCGTGCGCCGGCATCGGCTTCGCGCACCCAGAGCGCGACCAGCAGCAGCCCCAGCAGTGCAAAAACAGCGCTCAAGGTAAAGGTCAGTGCTGCGCCGATCCCGTCCCACATCCAGCCACTGAGCAAACCGCCCAGCAAGCCGCCGGCACCGAACGACAGGCTTGAATACAGCGCCTGCCCGCGTGCCTGGCTACGCCCGGGAAACCAGCCATTGACTGCCGTGATCGCCGCTGCGTGATATGCGCCGAAGGTCAGGCCGTGCAGCAACTGCGCGAGCACGATCACTGTCAGCGACTCGACGCCCCAGCCAATCATCAGGAAGCGCAGCACGGCCGCAGCAAAACTCGCCAGCAAAATGCTGCGCAAGCCAAAGCGGCGCATCAGGCGCGACATGTAATAAAAAACGGCAATCTCCGCCAGCACGCCAAGCGACCACAGCCCGCCAACCAGCGACTTGCTGTAACCATGATCGGCGAGATAGATCGAGTAGAAAATGTACAGCGCGCCATGCGCCGCCGACATGGCGAAACACGAGGCAAACAGCGCCCTGACGCGCGGCTGGCGCAAAATTTCACCGACCGGCGGGTGTTCCGTGAAGTGCACATGGGCCGGCGCTTCGGGAACGACAAGTGCATAAAGAAGAATGCCTGACAGCGTGGCAACGATGACCCAGAGCAAGCTGGGCAGCGCCAAATGATCAAGCAGCGCGCCCGTCCCCATCACCGCGACAATAAAACCGACCGATCCCCAGAGCCGGATACGGCTGTAACGTGCTGGTTCCTCGCGCAGATGATCGAAGGTCACCGTCTCGACCAGCGGCAAGGCCGCGCTCCAGAAAAACGACAACACCGCCATGGCCAGCAGAAAAGCATCAAAGCTGCGCACGAAGAAAAACGCCGAGAAGCCGATCAGGCTGAGCACGCCGGCCAGCCGGATGATCGGCACGCGTCGCGCCAGACGATCCGCCAGCGCACCCCACAGATATGGCCCGAACAGGCGCATCAGCTGCATCTGCGACATCAACAGGCCAATGTCCCAGGCGGAAAACGAAAGCGACTGCAGGTAGAGCCCGAAATAGGGCGAGAAAGCGCCGATGAAGGCGAAGTAGAAAAAGTAGTAGCCGGAGAGGCGCCAGTAAGGAAGGGGATGCATCCGGCAATTTTACCGGATGCATCGCGATACGATCAGCGCCGGGCGCCGATCAGTTAGCCTTGAGCATCTGATAGAGGTCGTCCTTGAGTTTCAGACGCTCCTTCTTCAGGCCTTCGAGGGCCAGATCATCCATCGGCGCGATGCCTTCCTCGGCCTTGACGATCTGGATATCCAGTGCGCCGTGCTGTTCAAGCAGGCGGGCAAAATGATGGTCACCGGTTTTCAGAACCTGAATCTTCTCCGACAGATCCGGAAATTCCTTGTGCAGGTCGTGCGAGAGCATGGATGTTTGCATATGATTGGCTTCCAAAAAGTCCGCTGACCACGCCAGCGGTCAATTCAAATTATACGCTTCCCGGAATCCTCGGCGTCGTACATACAACATCGCCGCACTGCGCGCGATGGCGCAGGGCGTGATCGATGAGCACCAGCGCCAGCATGGCCTCGGCGATCGGCGTCGCGCGAATGCCGACACAGGGATCATGGCGACCATGCGTCTCGACCATTGCCGCTTCGCCGGCCAGATTGACCGTGCGACGCGGCAGGCGAATGCTTGATGTCGGCTTGATCGCCATATTCACCACGATGTCCTGCCCGGTCGAAATGCCGCCGAGCACGCCACCGGCGTTGTTGCTCAAAAAACCCTGCGGCGTCATCTCGTCGCCGTGCTCGCTGCCCTTCTGCGCGATGCTGGCAAAGCCAGCCCCGACCTCGACGCCCTTCACCGCGTTAATGCCCATCATGGCGTAGGCCAGATCGGCATCGAGTCGGTCATACACCGGCTCGCCCCAGCCCGGCGGCACACCGGCAGCGGCGACGGTAATCTGCGCGCCGACCGAATCGCCGGATTTGCGCAACGCGTCCATGTAGGCCTCAAGCTGCGGAACGATTGCCGCGTTCGCTGCAAAGAACGGGTTCTCGGCGATTTGTGCGGCATCGACGAACGGAATCGCTATCGGCCCGAGCTGGCTCATCCAGCCCAGAATCGTCACGCCATAGCGCGTCTTCAGCCACTTGCGCGCAATCGCTCCGGCCGCCACGCGCACTGCCGTTTCGCGCGCCGACGAACGGCCACCGCCGCGATAGTCGCGGAAGCCGTATTTCTGCGTGTAGGCATAATCGGCGTGCCCCGGGCGGAAAGTCTCGGCGATGTTGCCGTAATCCTTGCTGCGCTGGTCTTCATTGCGGATCAGCAGACCGATCGGCGTGCCGGTCGTTCGGCCTTCAAAAACACCGGAAAGGATTTCAACCGTATCCGACTCGCGGCGTTGCGTGACATGACGCGACGTGCCCGGTTTGCGGCGATCCAGCTCGGCCTGGATATCGGCAACGCAGATTTCCAGCCCCGGCGGACAACCGTCGACCACACAGCCGATAGCCGGGCCGTGCGATTCGCCGAACGAAGTAACGGTGAACAAAGTGCCAATCGTGTTGCCGGACATGGTTTTCTCGGAAGCATTGGAATAAGCTGAAAGTCTAGCATAGGCTGCAGGCCGCTCTCCTTAACGGACCAATGAACAGCAAACCAAAACCACCACCCCGACTCGTACCCAGGCAAGCAAACCGTCACGGATATCCGGCAGCACTGAACCCGCTACGTTCGGCGGATTTGCGCTGGCAACGAACGGTACGCTACGGATGGGACAATGGAAGAAGAGGCGGCAGCAAGAGCGACCGCTGAAAACGCCGGACTCGCCTTCCACAGGCGGCTTGCAAACAGGAACGCTGCCTGCGCGAAACAAGCAGGGCCATTGCATTAAAAAACCCGGTGCTGCGACTCAACCCAAAACCCGCTTATACGCCGGGCATGGCGAGGAAATTCGGCAGCGCCTTGACCCGGCCCAGCCACTGCCGGATGTTCGGATAGTCGCCGAGTGAAACACCGCCCTCGGGTGCCAAAGCGACATAGGGAAAAACGGCGCAATCGGCGACGGTCGGGCGCTCCAGGGCCAGCCACAGGTGGCCGGCGAGGTGCGCTTCGAGCAGCGGCAGGATGCGCGCCGAACGCTTCAACGTGTCGGCTTTGTCGATGGCGTAGCCGAACTTGTCCACCAGCCGCGCCGCTGCCGGACCGTTCTGCACTTCGTTGGCCGCCGTCGACAACCACTGCATGACCTCGGCCATGCCGACCGCATCGCGCGGGAACCACGTTTCGCCGGCATAGCGGGTAGCGAGATAGACGAGGATGGCCTGCGAATCGCGCAGCACCACCTTGCCATCAACAAGGATCGGAATTTCACCCCAGGGGTTGAGCTCGATCAGCGGTGCTTTCTTGTGCGCGCCGCCCAGAAAATCGACCGCCACAATATCCAGCGGAATCTGCGCCAGCGCGGCGAACAGACGAACCTTGTAGCAATTGCCCGACAACTCAAGATCGTACAGTTTCATGGCTTTCTCCTTCTTTGGTGGATGGTACGACGGATTTTCATGCCTGTATTTGCCTCATGCCGCCTCAGGGCGGTGGCTCGCAACCCAGCTCGTTCAGCCGTGCCTCAAGCACGACAATGCGCTGCTGCAAGGGATTAATCGCCTGTTGCATCTCGCGTTCACTGAAGCGCGGCGTGATGTGCTGGCTGCAATTCCAGTCGAAAGCCTCGACCGCAATCAGCATCACGCGCTCGACCTTGCCGCCGGCATCGTCAATTGGCAGTTGTCCGAGCCATGCCGGCATCAGCTCACCGGCTGCTGCCGATTGATCAACGTCGATCACCCGCGCATGACCAAGCAGTTTCAGGCGGCGGCGCTGCGTGTAATCAACAAGAATCAGGCTGACACGGTCGTCACGACCGAGATTGCCGACGCTCTGATATTGCAGGTTGCCGCGAAAATCGGCGAAGGCCAGCGTCTTCGCATCCAACACCTTGAGAAACCCGGTGCTGCCGCCACGATGCTGAACGTAAGGCCAACCGCTTTCGCTCACCGTCGCCAGATAAAAACTGTCGCGCGCCGCAATGAACTCGCGCTCGCGCGCACCGAGTTCGGCGTTGTCCAGCGCGCTGGCTTCGTAGCGCTCGTTATGCGAACGCGTCCCATAGTGGGCCTGCACCGCTTTCACGCTGTCGGTAAAGGTCAACTGGGCGAAACGTCGAGGCATACGGGTCTCCCGAAACAAAACTGGCGCGCCACAGGGCCAAGCAATGGGGAGATAATGATCTCTGCGAAGTTCGTAATAAATAGACAGATACTGCCAAGACTAAACCGAAATTCGGTGTAATATCAGCCGTATGGACAAACTGCGAGCCATGGAAATTTTTGTGCGCATCGTCGAAGCGGGCAGCCTGACGGCGGCCGCCGACCTGCTCGATACTTCGCTGACCTCGGTCGTGCGCTCGCTGGCAACGCTCGAAGACACCCTCGGAACGCGGCTGCTCAATCGGACAACACGGCGCATCGCGCTGACCGATGAAGGGCGCGAATACTTCGAGCGCTGCCGCCGCGTCCTCGCCGAGGTTGAGGAGGCGGAAAGCGCCCTCTCGGCGCGCCAGACAACGCCGGCCGGCAAACTGGCGATCACCGCACCGGTGATGTTCGGGCGCCTGCATGTCGGGCCGGTGCTCACCGATTTCCTCGCCGCCTACCCGACCGTCCATGCCGAACTGATGCTCTTTGACCGGGTGGTCGATCTGCTCGACGAAGGCATCGATGTGGCGATCCGAATCGGCCATCTGCGCGACTCCTCGCTGGTTGCGGTGCCGCTTGGCGCCACACGCCGCATCATCTGCGCCAGCCCGGATTATCTGGCGCACGCCGGCACGCCGGAGCGGCCAGCCGATCTGGCCCGACAGCGCTGCCTGCAATTCCTCGGTGTAGCCCCCGGATCGGAATGGGAATTTACCGACGGCGGCCCCCCCGGCAAAACGATCCGCGTACCGATCAAGGCAGTCCTCGCCACCAACCAGATCGACATCGCCCGCGATGCCTGCATCAGGGGTCTGGGCTGCAGCGTCTTTCTCGACTATCAGGTACGCGAAGCGCTGGCCGCCGGATTGTTGCAACGAGTCTTGCAGCCTTTCGAAGCGCAGCCGATTCCGGTGCACATCGTCTACCCGCACTCCCGCCTGCTCTCCTCCCGCGTGCGCAGCTTCGTCGACTGGGCCTTGCCGCGACTGCGGCAGCGGCTGGCTGCAGACAGCTGAGGATCTGCCCCACCGATCGATGGAGAAAAGACCCGCGACTGCCGACAATGCTTACGCGTACGGGCGTTCTCCGGTAAAGTTCGGCGCTGCGGTCCAGCCTTTCCGAGCGGACGCAAGCTTTCAGCGAAACTGCTGCAGGAATGTCCCGAAAAAACTGCCATGCACATTACCCAGCACACTGATTACGCCTTGCGCGTGCTGATCTACCTCGGCACCAACGATGATCGCCTAGTCACCATCCAGGAGATCTCCGAGCGTTTCGTGGTCTCGCGCAACCACCTGATGAAGGTCGTCAACCAGTTGATCCGGGCCGGCTTCGTCCAAGGCGTGCGTGGCAAGGGTGGCGGCTTGCGCCTCGGACGCGCCGCAGCCGAAATCGGCATCGGTGATGTGGTACGCCGCATGGAACGCGGCATGGAACTGGTCGAATGCTTCGGCTCCGACTGCAACTGCATCCTCGACCCTTCGTGCAAGCTGAAAGTCGCGCTCTCGGATGCCCTCGCCGCTTTTCTCAAAGTACTCGACGGCGTCACGCTGACCGATCTGCTCGGTCGCAGCGAACACGCCATTCTCCGCTTTCTGCCCCAAACCGCCGCTTCCCGGTCGTAAATCCGGCCTGAACTGACCGCACTTTGGTTTCGCTCGGGCACGGGTGCGACCGTTTGCCGCATAAGAGGCATATTGCTTGCATCTTCTAAAAGATTCAAATAATATACCTCTTAAAGCGGCGCATGACTTTTCACCGCTTCCAATTTCTCTTCACGTTTTTTGAATCAACTTGCAGAAAGGACATCCACCATGCACGCCACACGCAAACTATGGACCTGGCTGGCAGTGATCTGCGCACTCTCCTTCGCCGCCCTTGGCTGGGTTGGCACCGAGATCTACGTCAATGCGCCGCCCATTCCCAAACAGGTCGTCAGCAGCAAGGGGCAGGAAATCTTTGCCGAGGGTTCCGTCCAGCGCGGCCAGGAAGCCTGGCTGGCCGCCGGCGGTCAGCAACTCGGTTCGGTCTGGGGGCACGGCTCCTATCTCGCTCCCGACTGGTCGGCCGACTGGCTGCACCGCGAAGCCATTGCCCTGCGTACGATCTGGGCGCAACGTGATTTTGGCGCGGCCTTCGAACACCTGCAGCCTGGCCAGCAGGCCGCACTGAATGCGCGTCTGAAGGAAGAAATGCGCCGCAACACCTACGATGCCGCTTCCGGCACGGTGACACTGAGCGCCGACCGCGCCAGCGCCGTCGAGCAGGTGGCCGGGCACTACGCCGGCCTGTTCGGCACGGACGCCGCGCTCGATGGTCTGCGTGAACAGTATGCGATGCTGGCCAA
>JBIKLY010000070.1:0-18650 GCA_044359525.1 Rhodocyclaceae bacterium
CGCCGCGTTCGCCTGGACTACCCCTTGTGCGCCGATTCTGGCGTCGATGGCCGCCTTACCGGGCAGGCGCAGCGGACGTTCGAGCGCCGCGCGCCATTCGCTGTAGCGCTGGCTGGCAGTCGTCTGCACGCCATTGACGTTACGCTGCTGGCCCTCGATGCGCATTCCCCACTCGTGCGGCCCGGCTTCGAGCCGGTCACGGTTGGCTGCTTCGGCGCCAATCATCGCGTAGGCGGCCTGCGCCATCGGCGCCTGCCGGATGGCGGTGAGCGCCTGATCGAGCGGCGGCAGGTCCGTCGGGTAGGCGATCGGCGCTTCAGCGCTTTGGGCAAACGCTGTGCTGAAGCAGATCGCCAATGCAGCAGTTAGAGACAGGTATTTGAACAGGCGCTTCAATTGACTCTCCCGTAGATGAGTACCGGGAATGCCCAGTAGGTGATTTCGGCACGCGGCAGGCGCTCGCGTAGCGCGGCGAGGATGCCGTCGATATCTTCGCCCGCCATCAGCAGCTTGAACTCGCACAATCGGGAGCGGCCACGCACTTGTTCGGCGACGTTGGCGTAGCCGATGCGTGCGCCGTGCCCGTCGATAAGCTGTGAGCCGAAGCGGCGAACGATCTCATCGTGTTCGAGCAGGATGTCGATGATCATTTCCTCCAGTTCGTGAGGCGCGATGAGCATCAGGTAGACGTCGGGCTGCTTCATGTTTTTTCTCCCGGTTTGTGCTCGGCTTCTTTCTCAAACCGGCGATAGAGAATCGGCAGCAGGAGCAGGGTGAGCAGGGTCGAGGTGACCAGTCCGCCAATCACGACGATGGCCAGCGGTTTCTGGATTTCCGAGCCGGGACCGCTGGCAAAGAGCAGGGGAACGAGGCCGAAGGCGGCAATCGAGGCTGTCATCAGCACCGGGCGCAACCGCCGTTTGGCGCCCTCGACGACGACTTGCGTCAAGGGCAGCCCTTGCGCACGCAACTGGTTGAAATAGGTGACCATCACCACGCCGTTGAGTACGGCGATGCCGAGCAGGGCGATGAAGCCGACCGAGGCCGGCACCGACAGGTATTCGCCGGAAGCAAGCAGGGCGAAGATGCCACCGACCATGGCGAAGGGAACGTTGGAGAGGACCAGGGCCGCCTGCCGGATCGAGCCAAAAGTTGAAAACAGCAGCAGGAAAATCAGCGCCAGCGCGATCGGCACCACGATCGCGAGACGCTTTGCGGCGCGCTGCTGGTTCTCGAACTGACCCCCCCAGACAATGGTATAGCCCGGTGGGATCTGCAGTTTTTGCGCAACGCCGAGCTTGGCTTCTTCGACAAAGCCAACGAGGTCGCGGCCGCGTACGTTGGACTGGATGACGACATAGCGCTGTGCATTCTCGCGGTCGACCTTGACCGGCCCTTCGACGCGCTCGATGCGTGCGACCTGCGCCAGCGGTACTGTGTTGCCGTCCGGCAGGGTGATGCGCAGCGCGCTGAAACGCTCGACGCTCTCGCGAACGCCGGCGCTGCCGCCCGCACCGCGGATGACGAGCGGCGTGCGGCGGCCGGGTTCGATTACCAGCCCGGCCGGCTGGCCTTCGACGACGCTCTTCAGCGACGCTTGCAGTTCCTCGATGTTCAGGCCGAGGCGGCCGGCGGCCAGGCGATCGACGTCGACGCGCAGGTATTGCACGCCGTCGTTCTTCAGTGTGAAGGCATCTTCGCTGCCACGCGTGTTCTTGAGCAGCGTTTCGATTTCTCCGGCCAGCCGCGACAGTTCGCCGAGGTCGGGGCCGAAGACCTTGACCGCGATGTCGCCGCGTACACCGGTCAGCATTTCAGCAACGCGCATTTCGATCGGCTGCGTAAAACTGTAGGTGATGCCCGGAAAGTCCTTCATGACCTCTCGCAACTGGTCGGCGAGCCACGCCTTGCTTGGCGTTCGCCACTGGGCAATTGGCTTGAGAACGAGAAAGGTATCGGTCTGGTTGAGCCCCATCGGATCGAGCCCGAGTTCGTCGGCGCCCGAGCGGGCGACGATCTCTCTGACCTCCGGTACCCGTTCCAGGATGGCGCGCTGGACGCGCAGATCGAGTTCGATGGTCTGTTCCAGGCTGATCGACGGTAGTTTTTCGAGCTGGACGATCAGGTCGCCTTCGTCCATCGTTGGCATGAAAGTCTTGCCCAGCAGCATGTAGGCGCCACCGGCCGCGAATAGCAGAGCGAGGGCGCCGATGATGACCGGCCGCGTGTTGGCCAGCGCCCAGTCGAGCGAAGGTGCATAAATTGCGTTGAGCTTGCGCACCAGCCATGGCTCGTGGTGTTCGCCGCGTTTCATGAGCATCGACGCAAGCACCGGGATGACGGTGAGCGCGAGCAGCAGCGAGGCCGAAAGGGCGAAGACGATGGTCAGCGCGACCGGAATGAACAGCTTTCCCTCCAGCCCTTCGAGTGTCAGCAGCGGCACGAAAACGATGACGATGATCAGGATGCCGGAAGCCACCGGCGCCGCGACTTCGCGCACTGCGCGGTAGATGACGTGGAGCAGGGGTAGCTTCTGCGTGGCGCCGGGTTGCGACAGGCTGGCCTCGACGTTCTCGATGATCACCACGGCCGCGTCAACCAGCATACCGATGGCGATGGCCAGACCGCCAAGGCTCATCAGGTTAGCCGACAGGCCGAAGGTGTTCATCAGGATGAAGGTGAACAGCGCCGAGAGCGGCAGGATGGTAGCGACGACCAGTGCGGCGCGCAGATTGCCGAGGAAGGCGAGGAGCAGAATGACGACGAGCACGATGGCTTCGAGCAGCGCCTTCGAGACGGTACCGACGGCGCGTTCGACGAGGTTGCCACGGTCGTAGAACGGCACGATTTTGGTACCGGCCGGCAGCGTGGGTTCGATTTCGGCCAGCCGGGTGCGCACGGCGTCGACCACCGATTGCGCATTGGCGCCGCGCAGCCCCAGGACCAGGCCCTCAACCGCTTCACCTTTGCCGTCCTTGGTCACCGCACCGTAGCGGGTGAGGCTGCCGATGCCGACTTTCGCGACATCACCGACGCGAACCACTGTGCCGCCTTTGGTCGAGACAACGATGGCGCGCAGGTCGTCGAGCGTGCGGATGGCGCCCTCGACGCGAACGAGCAGGGTTTCTTCGCTCTCGGTGATGCGGCCCGAACCGTCGTTGCGGTTGTTGGTCTCAAGCGCCTGCTTCAGTTCGCCAAGCATGAGGCCGCGCGCATTGAGCGCCGCCGGGTCGGGGATGACTTCGAAACTGCGGGCGTGGCCACCGAGGCTGTTAACGTCGGCGACGCCGCGCAGGGTGCGCAGTTGCGGGCGGATCGTCCAGTCGAGCAGGCTGCGCTTTTCTTCCAGAGAGAGCGGGCCTTCAATTGTAAACATGAACATTTCGCCGAGCGGCGTGGTGATCGGCGCCAGACCGCCGGAGGCCTGCGCCGGCAAATCCTTCATCACGTTGGAGAGGCGCTCGGCGACCTGCTGGCGTGCCCAGTAGAGGTCGGTACCATCGTCGAAATCGATCGTCACGTCGGTCAGCGCGTACTTGGAGACAGCACGCAGGATGCGCTGGCGCGGGATACCGAGCATTTCCTGCTCGATCGGTACGGTGATGCGCGTTTCGACTTCCTCCGGCGTCATGCCCGGCGCCTTGATGATGATCTTGACCTGTGTTGTCGAAACGTCGGGGAAAGCGTCGATCGGCAGCTGGGTAAAAGCAAGAGTACCGGCGCCGATCAGTAGTGCCGTCAGCACGAGAACGAGCAGGCGCTGGGTCAGCGCGAAGGAAATCAGTCGGGCGAGCATGGCTTATTCCGCCTTCGCGCCAAGCCAGGCGCTTTTGAGCGAGGCCAGTCCCTTGACGGCAATCAACGTATCGGGTTTGAGTGCGGGGGATTGCAGCAAGACCTGCTCGCCGGCCTGCCCGCTGACGGTGACCGGCAGTGGGTGGAAGCCATCCGTTTCGGCGACGAAAACGAAGGACTTGCCGTCCACGCGGATCACAGCGGATTGCGCAACGCGGAAGGTTTTGTCATCGGCGGGTACATCAATCGCCGCTTCGACCATCTGCCCCGGAGATAGCTTGTCGATGCCGCTGTCGAGGCGGGCGCGCACAATGACCGTCTGGTTGCCGGCGCTGATTTGCCGGCCGACACTGATGATCTTGCCGGTGGCGCCGGCTGACGCGATCCGTACTGGTAGCCCTGTGCGCAACTGTGCGGCGAGTGCTGCCGGCGTCTGGATTTCGAGCCAGAGCGGCGAGAGCTTGCCGATTTTGAACAGCGGCGCAGCGGCTTCGACGCGCTGTCCTGGTTGTGCCGATTGTTCGAGAACAATGCCGTCGATTGGTGCGTTGATCAGCAGTTCGCTCGGCAAGCCGCGATTTTTTTGCAGCGCCGAGAGTCCCGCCTCGGAGACACCGGCCAGAAGCAATTCCTCGCGCCGCGCGGCGAGTGCGACGGCGGCTTGCTGGTAGTTGCTGCGAGTCGTTTGATGGCGCGATTCAGCGATGATGCCTTCGCTGAACAGTTGTTCATCGCGCCTTGCCGCTTGCGCAGCGAGCTGCGCCTGCTGCGCGGCCTGCAGATAGTCGCGTTCGACGCCGAGCAGCGCCGGGCTGGCCAGCCGTGCGAGTAATTGCCCCTTTTTAACCGTCTGCCCCGGCGTGACCTCAAGCTGGGTGACCAGCCCGGCCAGCGGTGCGGCGACGACGCGCAACTGCTCGTTGGGCACCAGCACCTGTGCTGGCAGCCCGGCGGCGAGCCCGGCCCCGGTTGCTGCCAGCGCCTGCGTTTCAATGCCAAGCGCCTTGGCCTGTTGGGCGGTGATCGGAAGGGTGGGTATCTTTGTTGCAGGTTCAGCGGCAGATGCAGCGCTGGCAATCAGTAGAAGCGGAATCAGTAAAAGTCGCATGGCGTCCTCGGCTAGTAGTCTTCATTCTGATAAGGAAAACTTAAGGAAACCTTATGAGAAATGGTCACGACATGCGACATGCGACTACCATGCGATGAAAAGCGCCGGCACTCTGTACGTTTGCGAACACAAGGCACCAGATAAATTGCGCGCGGCGGCTTTGCTGCGCGACTATCACTTGTTCGGTGCGGTTGTCGGCAGGCGGCTTTTTCGCCAAATCAATACGCGATTGTTTTTAGCAGCAGACCGAGCGCCGCGCAGCCGGCGATGACGTGGATTACGTTGCACTTGAAGCGGAAAAGGGCAATTGCGGCAGCTAGCGCGATGAGTGCTGAAAGCCAGTCAAAAGTCCCGGCAAAGCCACGCGGCCAGAGTACGTGATAGCCAAAGAACAGGGCTAGGTTCAATATCACGCCGACTACGGCGGCCGTGATGGCGGTGAGCGGTGCGGTAAATTTGAGATCGTTATGGGTGCTTTCGACCAGCGGCCCGCCAGCCAGGATGAAAATGAAAGACGGCAGAAAGGTGAACCAGGTGACCAGTGAGGCTGCTACCGCGCCGGCGAGGAACAGGCTGTCCGGGCCGAACACGGCCTTGACGTAGCCACCGACGAAGCCGACGAAAGCGACGACCATGATCAGTGGGCCCGGCGTCGTCTCGCCAAGGGCCAGTCCGTCGATCATCTGGGTTGGCGTCAGCCAGCCATACTCTCCGACGGCACCCTGATAGACGTAGGGCAGCACCGCATAGGCGCCGCCGAAGGTGAGCAGCGCCGCTTTGGTGAAGAACCAGCCCATCTGCGTCAGGGTGTGCTCCCAGCCGTATATCCGGGTCAGCAGGAGCATCGGTATTGCCCACAACAAGGTGCCTACCAGTGCGATACGAATCAGTCCCGGCCAGCGAAAAAGGGCGTGTACCGGCGTTGGCGTGTCGTCGTCAATCAGCGCCGGGCCAAAGGACTGATTGTTCTTGCCGTGGCTGCCGCCAGCCTGGAATTTTTCAGGTGCGATGCGGCCACCAACAAAGCCGGCCAGCGCCGCTGCAGCAACGATGAGCGGGAAGGGTATGTCGAGCGCAAAAATGGCCACAAAGGAAGCCGCCGCGATGGCCCACAGGACGTTGTTTTTTAGTGCACGTGCGCCGATGCGGTGTGCCGCTTGAACGACAATGGCTGTGACTGCCGGTTTGATTCCGTAAAACAATCCGGCAACCAGTGGCGTTTCGCCAAATGCGATATAGACCCACGACAGCGCGATCAGGATGAACAGCGAGGGCAGTACGAACAAGGTGCCGGCGACGATGCCGCCCCATGTCCGGTGGATCAGCCAGCCGATGTAGATCGCCAGTTGCTGCGCTTCCGGGCCGGGTAGCAGCATGCAATAGTTGAGCGCATGCAGGAACCTTCGCTCCGAAATCCAGCGACGGTTCTCGACCAGCTCCTGATGCATGATGGCGATTTGTCCCGCCGGCCCGCCGAAACTGATGAAGCCGAGTTTCAGCCAGAAACGGAAGGCTTCCCGGAAGCTGACAGGGGGCGGTGGCAACTCAGGCGGGATGGCAGGTGCCGTATCGGTGTTTTTTTCGGACATCTGCCACGCCGCTTTTCAGGCTGCCGATTTGCGGTTCTTGCCGTGTACCCACAGCACATCCGGTTGGCCGCCGGCCTGGTTGAGGGCGCGGCCGAGAACGAACATCAGGTCGGAGATGCGGTTCAGGTACTTGCGGGCAAATTCGGAGACATTTTCATTGTTGGCCAGATGCACGATGCGCCGCTCGGCACGGCGGGCGACGGTGCGCGAAAGGTGGGCAAAGGCCGCTGCACGGGTGCCGCCGGGCAGGATGAATTCCTTGAGTGGCGCAAGGCCATCGTTAAACTGTTCGACCAGGTCTTCGAGGCGTGTGATGTGTGCATCATTGATGATGTTCATGCCGGGAATGCACAGTTCACCACCGAGGTCGAAAAGGTCGTGCTGGATGCCGGTCAGCGCCTCGCGGATGGAGGCCGGCAGGTCCTCGGTGAGTAGTAGCCCGATGGTTGAGTTCAGTTCGTCGACTTCGCCCATCGCTTCGATGCGCAGGCTGTCCTTGGCAACGCGTGAGCCGTCGCCGAGGCCGGTGGTGCCGGCATCGCCGGTACGTGTGACGATTTTTGAGAGACGGTTGCCCATGTGCGGTGTCCTGACCAGAATTGACTTTGGATTATATCGGAAGGGGCTTGCATGCCCCGTTTTTGTGCCAGTCCCGGCGTTCTGTTGCGCGAAGTGGGCTTCGAGCAACGTTTCGGCCAACGCTTCGAGCAACGTTTCGGCCAACGCTTCGAACACGCGGCGCGCGCCGGGTTCCATGGCGTTTGTCGTCTAACTGTTCGAGCCGACCCTCTGGCGCCTTCGGTTAACCGAGACCCTGATTGATCCTTCGACTTACCAGAATCTCCACCAGACTCGTTTGGCCTGTGCTGCCCCGGCACTTTCCGGGGCGCTACCGGCGTGCCGGGCAAGCTCCGATGCCTCGTAGTGCGTGCTGAAGTGCTGATCGCTGCTGCTGATGTGTTGTGACCACCAGTGTTTATGCGAATCCAGAATTGCCGTGGAAATCGTCGCGCTTTCGTTGTCCAGCTTGCGCTGCAGCGTCTGCAGCTGCTCCAGTACGGCTTCGTGCTGCGCTTTGTGGGCGGCGTAACCTGCGTACTGCGTCAGGCGCATCAAGCTCTCTTCGAACAGAAAATGCGCCTGCGCGCTTTCGGTCAGTTGATCGAAAATTTCACGCAAAGTGTTCTGGTCACGATTTTCGTTGATCGCAACATACAACTGATTGATCAGCGTGATGAGTTCCTTGTGTTGCTCATCAACATCCTGCGTGCGAACGCTGAAATCGTCGCTCCAAAGGAAGAATCCGGTTGCAGTCAAAAGAAAAATCTCCGTGTTGGGAGGGTTGCCGGGCAGGCTTGGCAAAGGTCCGAATTCAACGCCCTGCGGCAACTGAACGAGCGCGCTATATTACTTTAGTCTTAGGCTCGGGCAGTGTGCAGTATTTCTCGAAATTCTCGTCCCCGGCGTTTGTTTTCGCGAGAGAGCCGCCCTGCAAAAAAGGACTACATCCCCGCCCTGCGTTGGCTGATAATGCTGCAGAAGGTTTTTTAGCTTGATGATTTGCTGGTAAGTGCCCCGACGCTGGCTGGCAGGAGCGCTTTCCGCGCAATTTTTACCCCGTGAAATACTGTATTTGCCGATGTTGCACGGCAAGTTTGCGCCGGCCCCGCTTTGTAGTATCCTTGGAGAAAAGTTGTCGGACAACCTGACCATTATGGGTATAAACGAGCTTAAAAAAATCACGCGCGCCCCGCGCCTGAGTGAAGAAGTGGCGCTGGCCCTTGAAGGCAGGATCACGCGTGGCGAGTTGACGCCGGGTGATCAGTTGCCGACCGAAAAGGTGCTGGCTGAGACGTTTGGCGTCAGTCGTGCCGTTGTCCGGGAAGCCGTGGCGCGTCTTCGCGCCGATGGGCGGATCGAGACGCGGCAGGGTTCCGGGGCTTTTGTCGCTTTGGCGCCGAAGAGTCTCAATTTCCGTTTCTGGCAGGGGGAAGGCCCGGCGCTGGTGGAGTTGCGCGATATTTTTGAATTGCGCGCGATGATCGAGACCTCGGTGGCCGAACTTGCCGCCCGTCGCCGCATCCCGGAAGACGTGGCGACCATGGCGCGTCACTTGCAGGCGATGGATGACGCGCTGGCGGATGGAACCGATGGCTCCGAAGCCGACGATAACTTTCATCTGGCGATTGCTTCGGCAACCCACAATACCTATGCCTATCGCCTGGTCGAGTTTCTTGGCCGGCATTTTTCGGATTCGCGAAGGCTGGCGTGGGCTGGTCCGGGGCGTGACGGCGCGTTGCCGGAAGAAGCGCAGGTCGAGCATCGATCGATGTTCGAGGCGATTGCGATGGGCAGTCCGGCGCGCGCCCGGCGATACGCACACGATCATTTGCGGGGCGCGGCGTCGCGCGTTGGTATCGATCTGGCAAACGATCTGGGCTTCGATCTGCCTGATGAATCAAAATGAATAATGCAATATGAATTTGTCGCAGCAGAACAGCGGCTGCTTTTGAGGACGTCTTATGAGCATCGATAACAACTATTCCGATCCGCGTTTTGTGGTTGACCGGCCGGCACTGATCGCGCGCCTGCGCAAGGTGTTGCCGCCGCAGTCCCTGCTGGTCGAAGAGGAAGAGCTGCGTCCCTATGAGTGCGACGGGTTGACCGCGTTTCGTGAGTTGCCCCTGCTCGTTGCGCTGCCGGCCGATGAAGCACAGGCGCAGGCGGTGCTCAAGGTCTGCCATGAACTGAAAGTGCCGGTGGTGCCGCGCGGTGCGGCGACCGGCTTGTCGGGTGGTGCCATGCCGCACCTTGATGGTGTGGTCGTTTCGCTCGCCCGGCTGAAGAAAATCATCAAGGTCGATCCGGTCTCGCGCACCGCCATCGTGCAACCCGGCGTGCGCAATCTGTCTGTGTCCGAGGCGGCAGCGCCGTTCAATCTTTACTACGCACCCGATCCTTCGTCGCAGATCGCGTGCACGATTGGCGGCAATGTGGCCGAAAACGCCGGCGGCGTGCATTGTCTGAAATATGGCCTGACTGTGCATAACGTGATGCGTGTGCGTGGACTCACGGCCGAAGGCGACATCGTCGAGTTCGGCAATGCCGCGCTTGATGCGCCGGGTTACGACCTGCTGGCCCTGATGAACGGTTCGGAAGGCCTGCTGGCAATGATTACCGAGGTGACGGTCAAGCTCACGCCAAAGCCCGAACTGGCGCAGGTGGTGCTGGCCTATTTTGACGACGTGACCAAGGCCGGTGACGCGGTGGCCAGCATCATTGCTGCGGGTATCATCCCGGCCGGCCTGGAAATGATGGATAAAAAGGCGACGCACGCCGTCGAGCCCTACGTCAATGCGGGCTACAACATGGAGGCCGAGGCGGTTTTGCTGTGCGAGTCGGATGGCACGCCGGAAGAAGTGGCTGAGGAAATCGGGCGCATGCAGGCCGTGCTTGAGAAAAGCGGCGCCTTTGAAATGCGTGTGTCGCAAAACGAGGCCGAGCGCTACAAATTCTGGGCTGGCCGCAAGGCCGCCTTCCCGGCCGTTGGTCGGGTGACCCCCGACTATCTGTGCATGGACGGCACCATTCCGCGCAAGCGCCTGGCCGAAATGCTCAATGCGATTGGCGAGCTGTCGCAGAAATACGGGCTGCGTTGCGCCAACGTTTTTCATGCTGGTGACGGTAACCTGCATCCGCTGATCATGTACGACGCCAATCAGCCGGGTGAGGTCGAGCGCGCGACCGCTTTTGGGACTGAAATTCTTGAGCTCTCGGTGGCTTTTGGCGGCACGATTACCGGTGAGCATGGCGTTGGTGTCGAGAAAGTCAATGTCATGGCCGTGCAGTTTTCGCTGGCTGAAATTTCCGCTTTCCATCGCCTGAAAGCCGCCTTTGACGAACGCGGCCTGCTCAACCCCGGCAAGGGGATACCGACCCTTGCCCGTTGTCGCGAATACACCCAGACCCGCGCCCCAGCCAATGCCGGCGCGGCGCTTTCTGCACCGAGGTTTTAATGAATTCACTGATCAAGGACTGGACTGGCCAGATATACGACGCTGCCGAAACCGGGCGCAAGCTGAATGTGCGCGGTGGCGGCAGCAAAAGTTTTTATGGGGCTGCGCAGCAGGGCGATGTGTTTGATGCGAGCGCCAATCGCGGCATCCTGGCTTACGAGCCAACCGAGCTGGTGCTTACCGCGTGTGCCGGAACGCCGCTGGCTGAAGTGGAGGCGACGCTCGCCGAAAAAGGTCAGTGGCTGGCCTTCGAGCCGCCGCATTTTGGTGCCGGCGCAACGCTTGGTGGAATGCTTGCGGCGGGCTTGTCCGGGCCGCGCCGGCAGGCCGTTGGCGCCGTGCGCGACTTCGTGCTCGGCGTCAAGATGCTGAGCGGTAAGGGCGAGGTGCTTTCATTTGGCGGCCAGGTGATGAAGAACGTTGCCGGCTACGACGTGCCGCGCCTGATGGCCGGCAGTATGGGCACGCTTGGCGTACTGCTCGAAGTGTCGCTCAAGGTGTTGCCCCTGCCGGTGGCCGAGCGAACGTTGCGCTTTTCAATGAGCCAGGCCGAAGCGATTGAAAAACTCAACCTGTGGGGTGGCAAGCCGTTGCCTGTTTCGGCTTCGGCGTGGAATGACGGCGTATTGACCTTGCGCCTGTCGGGCGCTGCCGCTGCGGTCGACGCCGCGCAGAAAACCCTGGGTGGCGACGTGTTGGACGAGGCTGGTGTTTTCTGGACTTCGCTGCGCGAGCAGACCCATGAGTTTTTTGCCGGCGATGCGCCGCTGTGGCGGCTTTCGCTGCCTTCAGTCACGCCGCAGCAAACGCTGGGGTCGACCCTGATCGAGTGGGGCGGTGCCCAGCGCTGGCTGCGTGGCGGTGACCCGTTGGCCATTCGTGCTGCGGCCGAGAAGGCCGGTGGCCACGCCACCTTGTTCCGCGCCGATGCTGTCCTGAAAAATGCAGTGGGCGTATTTCAGCCGCTCACGACGCCGCTTGCGCGCATCCATCACAATCTCAAGAATGCTTTTGATCCGCAGGGGATATTCAACCCCGGCCGGATGTACCCGGATTTCTGACCATGCAAACCAATCTTGCCGATTTCATCAAGGACACGCCGGCCGGCCGCGAGGCCGACGCCATTCTGCGTAGCTGCGTGCACTGTGGTTTCTGTACGGCGGTCTGCCCGACCTACCAGTTGCTTGGTGACGAGCTGGATGGGCCGCGTGGCCGCATCTACCTGATCAAGCAAATGCTCGAAGGGCAGCCGGTGACGCAGAAGACGCAACTGCACCTTGATCGTTGTCTGAGTTGCCGCTCCTGCGAAACGACCTGCCCGTCGGGGGTTAAGTATCACCGTCTGCTTGATATCGGGCGCGACGTGATCGAGAAACGTGTGGCGCGCCCGGCGCTTGAAAAAGCCGTGCGCTTCCTGCTTTGCGAGGCCTTGCCACGGCCGTGGATATTCAAGCCGGCGGTAAAAATCGGTCACTGGATGCGCCCCTTGCTGCCCAGCGTGCTGGCTGACAAGGTGCCGATGCCGAGCGAGACTGCGCCGAAGCCCTGGCCGCAGGCCAGAGCGCACAAGCGGCGCATGATTGCGCTGCCTGGCTGCGTGCAGCCGACCCTGACACCGAACACCAACGCAGCGACGGCGCGCGTGCTCGACAAGCTGGGCATTGAGCTGTTCGAACCTGCCGGAACCGGGTGCTGCGGCGCCCTGCGTTATCACCTTAATGCCCAGGAAGCGGCGCTCGATGACATGCGCCGGGTGATCGATGCGTGGTGGCCGTTTATTGAAAACGCTTCGGTCGAGGCGATTGTCATGACCGCTTCGGGCTGTGGCGCCCACGTCAAGGAATACGGCGACATGCTCCGGCACGACCCGGCGTATGCCGAGAAGGCGGCGCGGGTTGCTGCGCTGACGCGCGATGCCTCCGAAGTGATCGCCGCCGAACAGCCACGGCTGGTCGAGCTGCTGTGCGCCGCCAGCGTCGGCGTCGGCCAGCGAGTCGCCTTTCACTCACCCTGCACTTTGCAGCACGGGCAGAAGATTCGCGGCGTTGTCGAATCGCTGCTCGCCGCCGCCGGTTATGAGCTGACGCCGGTCGCCGATCCGCACCTCTGTTGTGGTTCAGCCGGAACCTACTCGATCAGCCAGCCGGTCCTCTCGAAACAGTTGCGCGATAACAAGCTGGCTGCACTCGGCGCCGGATCGCCGGCGGTGTTCGTGACCGCCAATATCGGCTGTCAGACGCACCTGCAAAGTGGCAGCGCGACGCCGGTGCGACACTGGATCGAGCTGATCGACGAGCGGCTGGGCGGCGAATAGTCTATGCAGTCAGGGTAATCGCATTTAAAAATTGAACCTTACCGCAGAGGCGCAGAGACGCAGAGGAAACGCAGAGAAAAACAAAATACGGGTAAGGGGTAAGAATTTGACTTTCTCTGCGTCTCTGCGCCTCTGCGCCTCTGCGGTAGGTTTTAAGTCAAATACGATTGGCCTGCCTGTGCAGCGCGCGCTGCTACAATCCCTGCACAACGGGGAGACGTGAATGTCGATTGAGTTGAATGCCGAAGCGGGCAGCTACGATGCGCTGTGTGCGGATTTTCGCTGGCAGGTGCCGGCGCGCTTCAATATCGGCGTCGACGTCTGCGGCCGCTGGGCGGAAGATCGCAGCCGCTTTGCCCTGTATTACGAGGACGAGAACGGCTTCACCTCGGCGCATTCCTTCTGGGATATCCAGCGCGAGGCCAATCGTCTTTCCAATGTGCTTGCGGCCCTCGGTACGCTGCGCGGCGACCGCGTGGCGATTGTCTTGCCGCAATGCTCCGAGACGGCGATTGCCCATGTGGCGATTTACCAGATGGGCGCGGTGGCAGTCCCCCTGTCGCATCTGTTCGGCCCCGATGCGCTTGAGTTCCGGTTGGCCAATGCCGGTGCACACATCGCGATCGTCGACGAAAGCACGCTGCCAAAGCTTGCCGAGCTGCGCGATCGTCTGCCGCAGATGAAGCACGTGATCGGTATCGGCAAGGTCGAGGCGCATGGCGTCAAGTCGTGGGACGCCGTGCTGGAGCACGCGTCAACGCACTATGCGCCAGCCGACACGGCGGCCGACGATCCGGCCGTAATCATTTATACCAGCGGCACCACCGGCAACGCCAAGGGCGCCTTGATGGCGCACCGTACGCTGATCGGCAATCTGCCAGGCTATGCCTGCTCGCACGATTTTTTCCCGCAGGCGCGCGACATGTTCTGGTCGCCGGCTGACTGGGCGTGGACCGGCGGCCTGTGGAACGTGTTGCTGGCCACCTGGCATTTCGGCATGCCGCTGCTTTCCTACAAGGGCCGTTTCGATGCCGGAAAAGCGTTTGCCCTGATCGAGAAATACGGCGTGCGCAATACCTTTCTCTTTCCGACGGCGCTGAAAATGATGATGAAGGCAGTGCCCGATCCGAAGGCGAAATTCGACCTCGATCTGCGCAGCATCATGAGTGCCGGCGAGCCGGTCGGCGAGGCGGTTTTTCACTGGGCCAGAGATAAGCTCGGGGTAAGCATCAATGAGATGTTCGGCCAGACCGAGATGAATTACGTGGTCGGCAACTGCGCCGCCAAATGGGCGCCGAAGCCGGGTGCCATGGGGCGTGCCTACCCCGGGCATCGGGTGTCCGTGATCGATGCCGGGGGGCGTCAATTGCCGGCTGGCGAGGTCGGTGAGGTGGCCGTGCATCGGCAGTGCAATGGCCAGAGTGACCCGGTCATCATGCTGGAATACTGGAACAGTCCGGCAGCCACGGCGGAGAAGTTTATTGGTGACGGCTGGGGGCTGACCGGCGATCTGGCGAAGATGGATGCGGACGGCTATCTTTGGTATCAGGGGCGCTCGGACGATATGTTCAAGAGCGGTGGTTACCGCATCGGCCCTGCCGAGATTGAGAACTGTTTGCTGAAGCATCCGGCGGTGGCCAATTGCGCAGTAATCGGCGTGCCTGACGAGGCGCGCGGCGCCCTGGTCAAGGCGTTTGTCGTCTTGCAGCAGGGTGTGGCCGGTACGCCGGTACTGATGGAGGAACTGCAGCAACACGTTCGCCAGTATCTGGCGCCCTATGAGACCCCGAAGACGATAGAATTCATCGACGCCTTGCCGATGACCACCACTGGCAAGGTGCAGCGACGCCTTTTGCGTGCTCGCGAGGCGATAGAAAAATGAGTGGTCAAGGGAGGTAGCAAATGATTCAGGAAACGAGTCAGGGGCCGGATAATTCCGGCGAGACACCAGCCGCCGCCGAGCGGCGGAGCAATCAACGTCTGCGGTCGATTTTCGATACCGCATTTCTCATGATCGAGCCTTTTTTCGATCCGGCGCAGGGTTGGGGTGGCCATTCGTTGGAGCACCTGGCGTTTCGCGTGGTACGCGAAAATTTTCTGGAGCTGACCGGCGAGGAAGTGCACGCCCTGGTGGTTGCTGCCCACCGCGTCTATATCCAGCGCAACCCCACAGGTAGCGATCATTTGCCGCGTCCGAACGAGCTCCGGCGTCCGAAGATTTGATGATCATCCTTGTTTTTTCCCCGCTGGACCTGCGAGTCACTAGGCCAAACGTGATAGTCTCGCGGACACGGAGGATGTTTTGTAATGCCGATAACAATTGATGCCTGCGTCGCCCAGCATCAGGGTGACCGCAAGGAACAGCAGGACCGTCTGGCGATTTTACCCCACCCCAAAGGGGGGGGCGTGGTGCTTGCCGTCGTTGCTGATGGAATGGGGGGGCATACCGGCGGAATTCTTGCCGCGCAACAGGTAATCCATACCGCACGCAATAATCTTGAGCACTTTTCTGCGCGCACGGAATCAGCCGGAAAAATGCTCAAGGAGAGCATCGGTGAGGCGCACATGATGATCAAGGCCTCGCGTTTCATGAACGAAAAAGATCCACACAGCACGGCAGTGATGCTTTTGATGCAGCCCGGCAAGGTCAGCTGGGCGCACTGCGGCGATAGCCGTCTCTATCGTTTTCGTGGCGACCAGCTGTTTTTTCGCAGCACCGATCATTCCTATGTTGAGCAACTGGTTCGCCAGGGGAAAATCACCCCGGAGCAGGCCCTCGTCCATCCCAACCGCAATATTCTGATTACGTCGCTGGGCGGCGGTGAACCGCCAAAGATTGACCTTGGGGAAGCTGAAGATCTGCAAGGTGGCGACAGTTTTCTGCTCTGTTCCGATGGCCTCTGGGGGTACTTCGGCGATGCCGAACTTGGCGGGGTGATTTCCGCTTTTTCGGCGCGCGAAGCCTGCGAACTGCTGATTAGCCGGGCAAGGGCGAGATCCAACGGGGAGGGCGACAACATTTCGGTCGCCATTCTCAAGCTGGCAGAAGTGCCGGCCACCACCAGGAAACCGTCGGAAATTACACCCGCGTCCGTAGCTTAGGGCGGGCGGGACGCCCTTCTGCTACTTGCGGCCGAGGCCGCCGAGTAGTGCGGCAACCAGGCGGCGCGGCTTATGCGGGTGTTCCATGTGCGCGACGACTTCAGCCGTTTCGGTGTCTGCCGGGGCGGCCAGCGGGTGTGGTTCGGCGCTTTCATACGGCTTGCTGAAATCAAAACCGTCGGCGGCGATATGGCCCGGGCGTCGTCCGCTGTTGTTTCCTCGGCCGGTACTGCTACTGGTGTGGCTCGGTGACCGTTCGCGGCGTGGCGGTGCAGCAGCCGGTGCGACGGCGGCCGGCGGTGCTGGCGGGCGACGATGTCCCTTCTTGCCGCTCGGCGGGTAGTCGTAGTCGTATTCCGGTTCGAAGCCCGGCACCAGCACTTGTTCGACCTGGATCTTGATCAGTTTTTCGATATCGACGAGGTATTGAACTTCGTGTGCCGAAACCAGCGAGATGGCCGTGCCCTGTTTGCCGGCGCGACCGGTGCGACCGATGCGGTGCACGTAGTCTTCCGGCGTGTGCGGCAATTCGAAGTTGATGACGTGCGGCAGCTCGTCAATATCCAGACCGCGCGCCGCGACGTCGGTCGCCACCAGCACCAGTACCGAGCCGTCCTTGAAGGCTTCAAGTGCCTTCAGGCGCTCCAGCTGGCTCTTGTCGCCATGAATCGAGTCGGCCTTGATGCCGGCCTTTTGCAGTTCGCGCGCCAGCTTGTTGGTTTCAATCTTGGTGCGCGTGAACACCAGCACCTGATTGAAGTCCGACGACTTGAGCAGCTTGACCAACAAGGCGCGTTTGCTTTCTGAGGCGACCGGGTGCACGCGGTGGGTGATCGTCTCCGATACCGTATTGCGTTTGGCGACTTCGATCAGCACCGGCGCTTTGAGCATCTTGTCGGCCAGCTTCTTGATCTCTTCCGAGAAGGTGGCGGAGAAGAGCAGGCTCTGGCGTTGCTGCGGCAACATGTTCAGGATACGCGTCACGTCGGGAACGAAGCCCATGTCGAGCATGCGATCGGCTTCGTCGAGGACGAGTGCTTGCACGCTGCCGAAGTTGAGGCATTTTTGTTCGACCAGATCGAGCAGACGGCCGGGCGTGGCGACCAGGACTTCGACGCCGAGGCGGATTTCGGCGATCTGCGGCTTGATGTCGACGCCGCCGTAGACGCACAAGCTCTTGATCGGCAAGTATTTGCTGTAGGTCTTGACCGACTCATGCACCTGGATCGCCAGTTCGCGCGTTGGCGCGAGCATCAGCACGCGCACCGGATGGCGCGCCGGCGACGGGCTCGGGCTGGCGAAGGGGAGAATGCGCTGGAGCAGCGGCAGGGTGAAGGCAGCGGTTTTGCCGGTACCGGTCTGGGCGCCGCCCATCAGATCCTTGCCGGAGAGAACAATCGGGATCGCCTGCGCCTGGATCGGTGTCGGGTCGGTGTAACCCTGTTCGTTAATGGCTCTCAGCAGCTCGGGCGCGAGGCCGAGTTCGTCAAAACGCATCGGCAACGCCTCTAAATAAATTTGTAATCAATAGCATAGGGGCGTGATTATACACTTTTCACCGAACCTGCCCGGGGGAATGGGTTCAAGCGCCCGCCATCCGGCTAATCGCGCGCTCGGCGGCCAGGTCGAAAATGGCCAGCGCTGAAACAATCCGGGCTTGCGAATCACGTAACTGCTGCGCCAGCACCGCAGCACTGGCGGCGACGGCAAATCCCCAGTCCGGGTTGTAAATCAGGACGCTGCCTGATTTCTCGTTTTGCCAGCAGATCAGGCCGCACAAAGGTTCACTGTCCTTGATAGCAAATTGCAGCCAGCTGCCGGTCTCCGCACCGGTTGCCGGGTTGCGGTAGGCGGATGCTGTCTGGCCGGGAAGGGTGAGAAATTTCAGTTGTTTGCCGTCGGCTTCCAGTAGTTCAACGACGATGCCGGCAGGTGGTGGTACGGCAGACATTGCGGTTTGCGTGCCGGTCGTGGTTCTGACGGGCGGTGCAGGGGGCGCGGTGATGCAGCGCAGGGCCGCTGTTTGCAGCTTGAAACAAGTGTCCAGAAAGGCCGTCCGCTCTTCCGCCGGCGTGCCGATCCGGTCGAGACCGGCACTGATCTGCTTGAGCAGTTTGGGTACCAGCATCGACAGGCGCTTGCGGTCATCGACACTTTGTTTGGGTTGTACGCTCCACAGCAGGTCGACGATGACCGAATCATTTTGTTGCCAGGCATTGTCCGCCTGGTCTTCTGCGCCGTTGGCTTCAACGCTCGCGGCCTCCATCACGCGCACCCAGTACTTGCAGAGGAAGTCGAGAATTTCGGGCGCTACGTCCTGTTCCTTGAACGCTTGCAGCCAGCGTTCTGCCGCCTGTGAGGCGTGGTCGCGGGCTTCCCTGTTGCGTAGCAGCGGAATGTAGGCTTGCGCCGCTGCCTGGATGTCGCGGTCCCGCTCGGCAATCAGTGCATCAAGTTGGGCAAGTGGCGCGGTAAGGACGGAGGCGTCGCCCTGCAATGTTTCCGAAACCGTGCCGGCCAGTTGCCAGAGTGCGGCGGATATCGGGTGTGCGCGCCCGACATTGCGCGGCAGGCCGATCGATGCGCGGGCCATGCCGTTGATCAGGCGTCGGGCAGGATGGCTGGTATCCGAGAACAGGGACGGGTCAAAAATCGCCAGCTTGAGGAGCGGGATCTGCAGACGACCGATCGTCGTCTTGATGGTGTCTGGCAATTCCCAGGTATCA
>JBIKLY010000071.1:0-18618 GCA_044359525.1 Rhodocyclaceae bacterium
ACCCAGGAGACGGCTGGTAACGAACGGCCAAATGGCGCCTCGCGGACACTGCATTGATCCGCTACCGCCCACCGAAGTGGCTTCCCGGTGGTCACGCCCAAACCATCTACCCGCTGCTGATCAAACCCGCCCCCCTGCCCTACCGGCGCCAGCGCCAGGAAACACCAGACGGCGATTTCATCGACCTTGACTGGATCAACGTGGCTGACAACAACAGCCCGCTGCTCATCCTCTTTCACGGCCTCGAAGGCAGCGCCAACAGCCACTACGCGATTGCCCTGATGCGCGCCGTTGCGGCCATCGGCTGGAGTGGTGTCGTCGTGCATTTTCGCGGATGTTCCGGCGAACCCAATCGCCTGCCGCGCGCCTACCACTCGGGCGACAGCGCGGAGATCGACTGGATTCTCAGGCAGATCCGGCAGGATTTCCCCGATCGACCGCGCTTCGCGGTGGGCGTTTCGCTCGGCGGCAACGCCCTTCTCAAATGGCTTGGCGAATACGAGCCCGAGGCAAGCGGCTGCATCCGCGCCGCCGCTGCAATCAGCGCACCACTCGACCTGACCGCCTGCGGCCACCACCTCGGGCGTGGCTTCAACCGGATTTATACAAACCATTTTCTGCGCTCGCTAAAGCGTAGTGCTGCCGCAAAACTGCAACACTATCCCGGTATATTTAACGAACGCCGCATGCGCGAGGCGACCAGTCTTTACGAGTTTGACGATGCCGTTACCGCACCACTGCACGGCTTTGCCAGTGCCGACGACTACTGGCTGCGCGCCTCAAGCAAGCCCTGGCTGGCCGCCATCCGCCTGCCGGCGCTGGTACTCAACGCGCAGAATGATCCTTTTTTACCGGCCAGCGCCTTGCCGACGCCCGACCAGGCATCGGCCAGCGTCAAGCTCGATTTTCCGCGCCAGGGCGGTCATGCCGGTTTTGTCACTGGCATCAACTTGCCAGGGCAGCTAGACTGGCTGCCGCAACGCATCCTGCATTTTTTTCAACACGAGGTTTGAAATGAATACCCCACTGCCCGCCGAAATTTTCAAGGCCTACGACATCCGCGGCATTGTCGACAAATCGCTGACTGTCGACATCGTCCGCCGCATCGGCCACGGTCTCGGCTCGCTGGCTCGCGAACGCGGGCAAATGACGATTGCCATTGGTCGCGACGGCCGTCTGTCCGGCCCGGCGTTTGCCAGTGCACTGGCCGAAGGCATCTGCGCCGCCGGTGTCGACGTGATTGATGTCGGCTGCGTACCGACGCCGGTCACCTACTTCGCTGCGCACCACCTCGGCTGCCACAGTTGCGTCTCGATCACCGGCAGCCACAACCCGCCGGACTACAACGGTTTGAAGATGGTGATCGGTGGCGAAACACTGGCCGGCGCTGCGATTCAGGCACTCCGCCAGCGCATTGAAGACGGCCAGCTGAGCAGCGGACAAGGCGGCGTCAGCCACGCCGACGTGCGCGCTGCTTACCTTGAACGCATCCTTGCCGACGTCAAGCTGGCGCGCCCGATGAAGATTGTCATCGACGCCGGCAACGGCGTCGCCGGCGGCATCGCGCCCGAGCTGTTCAAAAAGCTCGGATGTGAATTGACCGAGCTTTTCTGCGAAGTCGATGGCACTTTCCCGAACCACCATCCCGACCCGTCGAAGCCGGAAAACCTGCTCGACGTGATCGCTGCCCTGAAAAACACCGACGCCGAACTCGGTCTCGCCTTCGACGGCGATGGCGACCGTCTCGGTGTGGTGACCAAGGATGGCGAAATCATCTATCCGGATCGCCAGCTGATGCTCTTCGCCGCCGACGTCCTGTCGCGCTGCCCCGGCCAGCAGATCATCTACGACGTCAAATGCACGCGCCTGCTCGCGCCGTGGATTCGCCAGCACGGCGGCGAGCCGCTGATGTGGATGACCGGCCACGCGCTGATCAAGGCCAAGCTGAAGGAAACCGGCGCGCCGCTGGCCGGCGAAATGAGCGGCCACGTATTTTTCAAGGAGCGCTGGTTCGGTTTCGACGACGGTCTCTACGCCGGCGTTCGCCTGCTCGAAATTCTCTCGCGCTCGGCGGACCCGAGCGCAACGCTGAAAGCCCTGCCAAACAGCAGCTCGACCCCTGAACTGAACATCAAGATGAACGAGGGCGAGCCCTTCACGCTGCTCGACGACCTGCGGCGTGACGCGCGCTTCGAAGGCGCGCGCGAGATCATCACCATCGACGGCCTGCGCGTCGAATATGCCGACGGCTTTGGTCTGGCCCGCCCGTCGAACACAACGCCGGTCGTGGTGCTAAGATTCGAGGCAGATAATCAGGCCGCACTCGAACGCATCCAGTCCGATTTTCGTCGTGTGCTCAATACAGCACGACCGGGGCTGGCCTTGCCGTTCTGAACCGGCGCTGCTGAACGCCCAGAGGGATACACCATGTCCGACCTTGACCCGCAGGAAGTCTTCATCGGCCGCCAGCCGATTCTCGACCGCAACCGGCAGACCTTCGCCTACGACCTGCTGTTTCGCAGCAACGGCGTAGGCGGTGAAAACTTTGCCCATTTCGTCGACGGGACACAGGCCAGCGCGACCGTCGCCGCCAATGCCTTCACCGAGTTTTCAGTTGCCGATGCGCTCGGCCCGTATCAGGGCTTCATCAAGGTCGACCGCGAGTTCCTGTTCAGCGACCTGATCGATGCACTGCCGCCGCAGTCGGTAATTCTCGAGCTTCTCGAAACCGTCGAACCCTCACCCGAAGTTCTGCAGCGTTGCGCAAAACTGCAAACGGCCGGCTATATTCTCGCCACTAAAGGGAATACGCAGACGCTGGCGCAATACCGCGACTTGCTGGCGCTCGTCGAAATCATCAAGGTCGATATCAGCCGGATAACGCCGGAAGTGCTAAGTGCACTAATTAACCAATTAAACCCGCTGGGCAAGGAACTGCTCGCCGAAAAAGTGGAAACCAGCGAACAGATGCAGCGCTGCCACGATCTCGGTTTTGATTTCTTTCAGGGCTACCATTTTGCCCACCCCACCATAATTTCGGGCAAACGCCTGCACAGCCCGCAACTTGCCCTGCTACGTCTGCTTACCCTGCTCATCCAGGACGCCGACACCACCGAAATCGAAAAGCAGCTGAAACAGGAGCCGGTGCTCACCGTCAATCTGCTGCGCCTGACCAACTCGGCCAGCAGCGGCCTGTCGACCCGCATCACGTCGCTACGCCACGCCATCTCGGTGCTTGGCCGTCAGCAATTGATGCGCTGGCTGCAACTGCTGCTCTACACCGGCGGCGCCAGCAACGCATCAACCAACAACCCCCTGCTGCAACTGGCCGCCACGCGGGGCCGGATGATGGAACTGCTTGCCGAAGGGCTGCACACCGAAAACCGGAAAGACCGTGACTTCGTCGATCAGGCATTCATGACCGGCATTCTCTCGCTGATGCCGGTACTGCTTGGCATCAGCATCGCCGAGGTGCTCGCCCAGCTACCGCTCGCCGACCGCGTACAACTCGCGCTCACCGAACACGGCGGCGCACTGGGCCGACTACTGGCGCTGGTCGAAACTACCGAGCACGACACACCGGTCTCCGAACAGGCACTGCAAGGGCTTCCCGGGATCGATATCCGGTTTCTCAACAGCTGCGTGACCCAGGCCCTGTCGTGGGCCAACAACCTGGATCGGGAACAATCCTGCCCCCCCGTTACCGGATAGCACAATGCCTGAAATCTTTCTGGGACGTCAGCCAATTCTTGGTCGTGAGCAACAGCTGCTCGCCTATGAATTGCTTTTTCGCAATGGCCTGATCACCACCGGTAACCGCGCCGATATTCTCGACGCGACGCAGGCGACAGCCAGCGTCATCGCCAATGCCTTTACCGAGTTCTCAATCGGCGATGCAATCGGCCCGTTCCGCGCATTCATCAACGTCGATCACGAGTTTCTGTTCAGTGACCTGATCGAGGTATTGCCCAAAGAAATGGTCGTCCTGGAAATTCTCGAATCGGTTGATCCGACCCACGACGTGATCGAACGCTGCCAGCAGCTGTGCGCCCGCGGATACACGCTCGCCGTGGACGACGTCATCGAAGCCAGCGAAGCCTATCTGCACCTGCTCCGGCTGGCCGAAATCATCAAGATCGACATCCAGAACGTCGACCCCGGCAAGCTACCCGCACTGGTTGCCCAGCTCAAGCCGCTCGGCAAAAAACTGCTCGCTGAAAAAGTGGAGACCGGCGACCAGATGGCGCTCTGCCTCAAGCTCGGCTTTGACCTGTTCCAGGGCTATTTCTTTGCCAAGCCGACGATCATTGCCGGCAAGAAACTCAACCCCTCGCAGCTGGCCCTGATGCGCCTGCTCGGTCTGCTCATGGAAGACGCCGAGACCAGCGCCGTCGAACAGGCCTTCAAGCTGGAGCCCGGCCTGACCATCAACATGCTGCGCCTGACCAACTCGGCAAGCAGCGGCCTCGCGACCAAAATCACCTCGCTGCGCCACGCCATCACCCTGCTCGGGCGGCGCCAGTTGCAGCGCTGGGTGCAACTGCTGATCTACACCAACCCCAAAGGCGAAGCACAATCGGTCAATCCCCTGCTCCAGCTGGCGGCGACACGCGGGCGGCTGATGGAGCTGCTGGCCGAACGTCTGCAAGCCAGAAACCGCGAGTTCGCTGACCACGCCTTCATCGTCGGCATCATGTCGCTGATGCCCACCCTGCTTGGCGTAACCATGCCAGAGATTCTCGCGCAGCTGCCGGTCGCACAGCGCGTCAAAAACGCGCTCGACGATTACAGCGGCCAGCATGGCGAACTCTTGCGTCTGGTGGAAGCCACCGAGCAATCCGACCTGCTGGTCACCGAAGAAGCCCTGCGTCAGCTTACCGGCGGCAGCACGCTCAATGCACAATTCATCAGCAACTGCATCGCCCAGGCGCTGACCTGGGCGAACAACCTCGGCCAGCCAAGCGACTAAACATACCCTGCAGGGCAAGCAATTCATGACCAACGCGTATCTCAACGAAACTTTTCTCACCCGCCAGCCCATCGTCGACCAACAGGAAGCCCTGACCGGCTACGAACTGCAGTTTCGCAGCAGCAACGACAAGCCGAATGCCGGCGAAGGATGCAGTGGTGCAGCCGCGCTGGTCTGTGCCGCCTACGCCGAACTCGGCATGCGCAGTGCCCTCGGCAGCAACCGCGCCTTCATCTGCGTCAGCACCGACTTCCTGCATGACGATGCAATCGAACTGCTGCCGCCCGACGGCGTCGTCATTGCACTATCGCTCGACACTGCGCCGGACGAACTGACGCTAAGCCGTTGCCGCACCCTGCGCGACCGTGGCTACGCGCTCGCACTGGCCGGCTACAGCGGGCTCGACGCGCGCAGCACGCCACTGCTGTCCATCCTCGACATCGTAAAGATCGACATACGGCGCTTCGATGAAGCAACGCTCGATCAACTGGCCGGATCGCTGCGCCGCCTGCCGCTCAAATTGCTGGCCGAAGGCGTCGACACGCGAGCGCAGATGGAAAGTTGTCGCCAGATCGGTTTCCAGCTGTTTCAGGGGCGTTTTTTCGCCCAGGCAGAAATCATCAGCGGCCGCCGGCTTTCGGCCACCCAGAGCGGCCTGATCCGCCTGATCAACCTCGCCAGCCGCGACGCCGACAGTCTCGCCATCGAAGCGGCATTCAAAAGCGAACCGGCGCTGACGCTCAACCTGCTGCGCATCGTCAACTCGGTTGGCATGAGCGGCAACCGCTTCGGTCAGAAAATCAGCTCACTGCGCCACGCCATCACCCTGCTCGGTCGCCGCCAGCTGCAGCGCTGGCTGCAATTGCTGCTGATGACACCGGACGGCGACAGCGCCGATCTTTCCCGCTCACCGTTGCTACAGGTTGCCGCACTGCGCGGGCGGATGATGGAACTGCTGGTCGAGCGCTGTTATCCGCGCGACCGCAAACTGGCCGACCTGGCTTTCATCACCGGCATCATGTCGATGATGCCGGTGGCGCTCGGCCTGCCGATCAACGAAATCCTCGAACAGATCGCCCTAGAACCCGAGGTCATGCAGGCGCTGTGCGCGCACGAAGGCGCCCTCGGACAGACGCTGGCGCTGCTCGAATGTTTCGACGGCGAAGACGCGGCCGGCTGCGATGCGCTGCTCGCAGATCTCAGCGCAGCAGAGATCGACCGCGCCACACTGAATGCCTGCCTGGCTGAAGCGCTGCGCTGGATCAACGCTGGCAGCGAGTAGCCACCAAGCTATTGATTCTGGCTGTCTGCACCCCGCCTCCTGAGTGGTAAGAGGCCATGGCGTCCGTCCGGCCGACTCAGCTCGGCACAACTACGCAGATTTCAGATTGAGTCGTCATGTTCAGGGGCGACGTGACATGGTTGCTCAAAAAAGAATGTGAAGCTGACCCTTTTAGCTGCCCTTTTAGCTGCCATTACATAGCCCCCTAAATCAAGCCGCCATAACTAGCGAAGAAGACATCCAAGAAAACAAAAGAACCGAACAAGATAAAGGCCGGAGCCAAGCCCCGGCCTTGAAGTGACGCTACTTCTACTTGTTATCTCGGCAAGCTACGGAAATGGGTGCATACATGCTCCCATTTGCCAAAGCGAAAACGAGGGTATGAGATTATGCGAATAATCTTCGGCCCCATGATTTCGGCTCCTTATCAATGCAGGACTCCTTGACACCAGCCACCTTGCATCCCACAATGCCTGCGCAACCAAGTCATTGGGTCAAAGTAGTTCCTGGCCCCCCTTCGGACGGTCCTTTTGTCCTGGGAGATAAAGCCCATCACAGCGCCAACTGTGCTGGGCTTTTTCTTATTGCTAGAGACCTTCTTCATCGTCTGTAATTAAGAACTCTAGCTGTGCGATTAAACGGCGCTTGTCGGCAGAATAGAACGGGCTGGGGATAATCAGCCATGCCCGACGCCCTCCCGCAAGTCTTACCGGAATTCGGTCGCTTTCCGTGTCGAAATCAGCCTCTCTGTCTACGGTTCGTGCAACCTTGTTGCTATCAGCTTTTCCACTTCCTTCTTCCGCATTGTCCTGCGCTCTATCGCCCTCACGAATTGTCGTAACAGGTGCAGCAGCCCTCGGCGAGATGCTCGTTTCTTCCGATGGTACCGGTGACCCCTCGATTGGCTGCTGAATTTGGTTCTTGACATAGCTTACCGACCCAACGAATGCTGCTAGGTACTCGTCAGCACTTGTCGGGCTGAAGCCTTTTTGGATGAACTCGTACTTGATTGACGCATCCGACGGGAGCCTCTCTTGATATTTCTCCAGCAGTTCGGCATAGAGCGGTGGGGTGTGGAGCCACTTCAGCAGCAACTCTCCTTGAAGCTCTTCGGAAGGCGAATACTTATACTCTTCCACGCTCTTCGTAACCGCGAGCATACCTTCTTGTGGTCGTTCAACTAGGCCGTAGTATCTGAGACTAGCCAGCGCTTGTTTGGCCGCACCGTTTTCGGCCGACTTATAACCGAGGTGAACGGCCACGATGTCGGCCGTAGCTGGATGCCTCCCTTCCTTGTCGTACACTCTCATTGCGCGCTCTAAAGCTTCGTTGAGCGGCATTGTTGGAGCCCGAGGGCTCCGCTTTCTCAAGATTATGGCCATGTCCGAGTCCTTTCCTTCACAGTTTGACGGATTGTGCCACAACAAATAAGTCTATTGCAACGTCTAAAAGCGCGTCTATTAAGACTATTTTATATCTAGTTGTTTTATAGTGTCTTTTTTTATTTAAGTTACCTCTGCCGCATCTGCCGTAGTGGTTTTTTGTGTTTTTTAATCCATCACCATATGTGCTGGCATAAAAAATGGGGCTGGCCGACAAGCGCAGTGGACTAAAGGGGTCACCCATTAGTTAGTGAGCACGGCGACGCTTTTGAAGCATGCCATTGGCTATACGCGCTTCGCGATGAATGTGTGCTTGCCAACCGCGCAGCACAACATCGAAGGCTCGGACTGCCGATTTTTATTGCTTGGGCAAACTGTCAAATAGTTTGGCTTGAATTTGCATGGAAATTCTGATCTCCGGGACGCACAACACGCTGGAGTCGAATTTTCCACATCGACACGACGAAATGCGCCCTGCTAAACCAGGCCGCGCGCCGCCAGCCAGTCGCCCACCGCCGGCCCCGTACCGAAATCCCACGCCTTGAGTTTCTCTGGCGCGATCAACCGATACTCGGCGAGTTCTTCGTTGAGACTGATCTCGCCATCGGCGACCACGTGATAAACGATCAGTACTTCATGCTTGCGGGTGAAGGGATAGACGCCGATCAGGTCGGCCGACACGGCATCGAGATCAAGCTCTTCCTTGACCTCGCGCAGCACTGCCGCAACTGGCTCTTCATCGCGCTCAAGGAAGCCGGTGATCAGGCCGAAGGCACCTGCGGCCCACGCTTGATTGCGCGCCAGAACGACGCTGCCGCGATATTCGACTAGCGCGGCGACGACCGGTGCCGGGTTGTCCCACCAGACGAAAGCGCAGGCCTCGTTCGGGCAGGCATGGCGTGGCAGACCGCCGAACGATGGCGCCTCGCGCAGCACCAGCGGCGCGGCGCAATGCGGGCAAAACTTATAGCTTTGCGGCAACCCAGGCATTGACCGAAGCCAGTGCCGCCGGCAGGTTTTCCGGCTGCGTACCGCCGGCCTGCGCCATGTCGGGACGACCACCACCCTTGCCACCGACCTGCTGGGCGACCATATTGACCAGTTCGCCGGCTTTGACCTTGCCGGTCAGATCGGGCGTCACGCCGGCGATCAACGTCACCTTGCCGTCGGCCACCGAGCCGAGGACGATCGCCGCGCTGCCCAGCTTGTCGCGCAGCTTGTCCATCGTCTCGCGCAGGGCTGTGACGTCGGCGCCTTCCATGATCGCTGCCAGAATCCTAGCCCCCTTCACTTCCTGCGCCTGCGCCGTGAGGTCGTCGCCCTGGCTGGCGGCGAGTTTGGATTTGAGGCGCGCCAGTTCCTTCTCCAGCGCGCGCACATGGTCGAGCGCCTGCGCGATCTTGGCCGGGACTTCGGACACCGGCGCCTTGAACGCGGCAGCGGCTTCACTGAGCATCGCCTGCTGCTGCTGCACCAGCGCCAGCGCGTTGTCGCCGGTGACCGCTTCGACGCGGCGCACGCCGGCGGCGACGCCGCTCTCGCCGGTGATCTTGAACAGACCAATGTCGCCGCTGCGCGTGACGTGCACGCCACCGCACAATTCCTTTGACGAACCGATGGTCAGGACACGAACTTCGTCGCCGTACTTCTCGCCGAACAACATCATGGCGCCCGACTTCTGCGCGTCGTCGATACCCATCACTTTGGCTTCGGCGGCGGCGTTGGCGAGTATCTCGGCGTTGACGATGGCTTCGACGCGGCGAATCTCATCGGCACTCATCGGCGCGTTGTGCGCGAAGTCGAAGCGCGTCTTGCCGGGATCGACCAGCGATCCCTTCTGCTGCACGTGGCCGCCCAGCACTTCGCGCAGCGCCTTGTGCATCAGATGTGTTGCCGAGTGGTTGCGCACGGTGCGCAAACGCGCCTGAATATCGACTTTGGCGGTGACGCCCTTGCCGACGGTAATCGTCCCCGTCTTAAGTACGCCCTGGTGACCAAAAACGCTGGCCTGAATTTTCTGCGTATCCTCGACGGCAAAGATGCCGTGCACCGACTGTAGCGCACCGCGATCGCCGACCTGCCCGCCGGACTCGGCGTAGAACGGCGTCTCGTCAAGCACAACGACGCCAAGATCGCCTTCCTTCAATTCATTGACCGGGCTGCCGTCCTTGTAGAGCGCCAGCACGTTGCCCTTGAATTCGAGTGTGTCGTAGCCGTGAAAGGTCGTCGCCGGGCCATCGTATTCGAGCGCGGCGGCCATCTTGAATTTGCCGGCAGCACGTGCCTGTTCTTTCTGCTGCGCCATCGCTGTATCGAAGGCGGCACTGTCGACGGTCACGCCGCGTTCGCGGCAGATGTCAGCGGTGAGGTCGAGCGGGAAGCCGAAGGTGTCGTGCAGCTTGAATGCTGTTGTTCCATTAAAAACGCCCTTGCCACCCATGGCGGCGAGTTCGCTCTCCAGAATCGCCATACCATGCTCGATGGTCTCGAAGAAGCGCACTTCCTCCTGGCGCAGGATGTCGGTGACGCGCGTCTGGCCGGAAACAAGTTCCGGGTAGGCCGCGCCCATTTCGGCGACAAGGTCCGGCACCATCCTGTGGAAGAAAGCGGCGCGCGCGCCGAGCTTGTAGCCGTGGCGAATGGCGCGACGGATGATGCGGCGCAGGACATAACCACGCCCTTCATTGCCGGGAATGACGCCGTCGGCGATCAGGAAAGAGCAGGCGCGGATATGGTCGGCAAGCACCTTGAGCGACGGGCTGTCCAGATCGGTACACGCGGTTTCGCGCGCCGCCGCGGCGATCAGGCGGGCGAACAGGTCGATCTCGTAGTTGGCGTGCACGTGCTGCAATACGGCGGAAATGCGCTCCAGCCCCATGCCGGTATCGACCGACGGCTTGGGCAACGGATGCATGACGCCCGCTTCGTCGCGGTTGAACTGCATGAAGACGTTGTTCCAGATCTCGATGAAACGGTCGCCGTCTTCGTCGGGCGATCCCGGCGGGCCGCCCGGGATGTGTTCGCCGTGATCAAAGAAGATTTCGGTGCACGGGCCGCAGGGGCCGGTGTCGCCCATCATCCAGAAATTGTCGGAGGCGTAGCGCGCGCCCTTGTTGTCGCCGATGCGGATGACGCGCTCGACCGGAACGCCGATTTCCTTCGTCCAGATGTCGTAGGCTTCGTCGTCCTCGGCATAGACGGTGATCGTCAGCTTGTCGGCCGGCAGCTTATAGACGTCGACCAGCAATTCCCAGGCGTACTTGATCGCATCGCGCTTGAAGTAGTCGCCGAACGAGAAGTTGCCGAGCATCTCGAAGAAGGTGTGGTGACGCGCCGTGTAGCCGACGTTTTCGAGGTCGTTGTGCTTGCCGCCGGCGCGCACGCATTTCTGCGAGGTGGTGGCGCGGTTGTACGGGCGCTTGTCGAAGCCGAGGAAGACGTCCTTGAACTGGTTCATCCCGGCGTTGGTGAACAGCAGCGTCGGGTCCTCGTGCGGCACGAGGGAACTGGAGGCCACGATCTGGTGGCCCTTGGACTCGAAGAACTTGAGGAACTTCTCGCGGATTTCAGCGCTTTTCATCGTTGTCTTGCCTCTTTCGGCTGCGTCACACAAAGGCGGCATTTTAGCAGGAAAAACAAAGCCCGCCGGGGCGTAGCGCCTGCGGCGGGCTGTGTCCTTCGGGCGACGAGGGGTCAGTGACGACGTGGGCGATCGACCTTGCCATTGTGGTTCAGGTCGTGCTGACGGTCGTGCTTCTCGCTGTAGATCCTCTTGCTCTGAACGTTCTCAGCGTGCTGCAGCCGGGCACGCTCCTTCGGCGTCACCTTGCCGTCAGCCTTGGCCTTGTCTTCCAGGTTCTGCACATGCGCCTGGCCGCGGTCCAGGCGAGCGGCTTCCCGCTGCGTCAGCGAACCGGACTCGACACCCTGATCGATGCGCCTTTCCTGGTTGGCCTGGCGCTGATCGACACGCGGTGTGGTTTGCGCCATGACGGCCAACGGTGCGGCGAGGATGAGTGCAGCGATACTTCTGGTTAGCAGGTTCATGTTGATCTCCATTCGATGTTTGGCATGGGATATCCCATGCGCAAATTTAAACACAGGCCAGAAGCCGGAATTGCCGAATTTGTAACAAACCGTAAACAGGAAACGAAGATTTACAGCTTGCCGGAAAGATCGATCCGGTCACTGAAAACCGCAGCCACGCCACGCTCGAAAAGCGCTTGCGCATGCCCGGGATCGTTGACCGTGAAGCACAGCAGCGGCACGGCATTGGCACGCGCCTCGGCGAGCAGATCGTCATTCAAGGCATCTGCCGCACAATGCAAAGTGAGCGCGCGCAGCACCCGGGCCCGGGCCAGCCAGTCTGCCGGCGGGGACGTCCACAAACAGCCGATTGGCAAGAGCGGCGCAACGCGACGGGCGGCGGTCAGCGCCACCTCGGAAAAAGACGACACCAGCGGCAGCGGTGCATCGCGCCACAATTCAAGCACCTGCTGCGCCACCACTTCACCAGTCAATTGCTCAAACCCGACCGCCGGTTTGATTTCGACATTAGCCAACAGTCCGAGCTCACGACACAGTGAGGCTGCGGCAGCGAGGCTTGGCAGCGGCTCGCCGGCAAAAGCGCGATGATGGCGAAAACCCGCATCGAGACGCGCCAGATCGGCATCATGCGCTTCACACACCCGACCGACGCCGTTGGTCGTACGCTCCAACGTTTCGTCATGAATCAGCCAGGGCGAAGCATCGGCCGACAACATGACATCAAATTCGACGGCCCGGCAGCCCATTTGTGCGGCTAGACGCAGCCCGGCCAAGGTATTCTCCGGCGCCAGCGCACCGCCGCAGCGATGCGCAAAAACATGCGGCAACGGCCAGCCGAGCGCCGGATGTGTCACAGCAGAAGCCGCGCCTTGAGCAGCGCGGGCATAACGGCATTGCCGCGCCGAACGGCCGTATCGAGCGCCTCCTTGGCCGGCTTTTTGTTCGCCCACACGGCTTCGAGTTCTTCGTCGATGATGATGCGCACCGGCTCGAACTGGGAGACGCGCAGGGCACGCAATGTTCCCTTACCCTGCAATTGGCCGTAAGCCACCTGCAGGCCGGCCAGGTCTGCCTTCAACAATTTACTGCTGGCGGCGGCGCGCGCCACCGGCGTCATCGGTAAAAAACCGCCAGCCAAGGTCAACTCGACCTGCGTTTCCGGGCCAAGCAGGAAATTTACAAAACGTGCGATCCCCTTGTACTCGGCGGGCTTCAAGCCGGCGCCAAACCACAACGAAGCACCATCCGCCAGCGTCTGCTGCGGCGTATCGCGCACATCATCGTGATACGGCAAGGGCGCAACCCCGGCCTCGAGCGTTGTGCTTTCATGCAGCGCAGCATAAATTGACGATGAGCTGGTCAGCATGCCGCACTCCCCCGCAGCAAAGCGCCGGTCGGCTTCATCACGACGACCGAAATAACTGAAAAACTTGGCTTTGTGCCAGGTTGCCAGCATCGCAACGTGTTTGACCTGAACGAGGCCATTGAATGTGAGGTTGCCCTTGGTATCGCTGACCTCGGCATTGTTCCAGGCACTGAGGTTATCGATATGCACCCAGGCCGGCCACGAGGTGGTGAAAGGGCAACGGCTACCGGCATCAAACAGCTTGTCGGCCGCCTGCTGGACCTGCGCCCAGGTACGGGGCGGGTTTTCCGGGTCGAGGCCGGCCTTGCGAAAAGCCGCCTTGTTGTAATACAGAACAGGTGTTGATAGCGCAACGGGCAAGGCAAACAGCTTACCTTTGGCGTCACTCAGGTCCACGCGCAATTCCGGAGACAGCTTGGCGCTATCAAAGGGTTCCTTTGCGTCACGCATGATCTCGTGCAGGGGCTTGAACTTTCCGCGATTGGCCACGAAGCGGGATTGCTCATCCCGCGTCACGAGATTGATCTGCTTCGGCGCGTCGCCTTCAACACGATGCACCAGCTTGAGCGTAACGTCCTTCTGCTGTGTGTTGAAACGCTCGACGAATTTTTCCAGTCGCTCGGCGCGCTCCTCATCCAGCTGATGCGAAAGCTGGATATCCATGCGCGCCGGGGCCGGAGCGGCAGAAACTGAAGCGGCAAAGGCCAGAGCAAGCAAGGCGGGGATGATTTTCGTCAGACGCATAAGAGAAGGATTCCTTGAAAAAAAGCGCAACGGGGCACAGCGCGCAATTATAGTCCCTGGTGGAACGACCGGACATCGGCAAAAAGCGTTGCCGGCTTGTCAGCCAGACGGCAAAGCTGCGATAATCCACGCAGCATGCAGCCGACCTGACGCAGCCATCCCGCCCCCGGCGGACAAGGATTTCTCGACAATGAACAAATATCAGCGCCTGGTAATTACCGTTGCCGCGATCAATGCGCTGGTCATGATCCTCTTCCCCCCGTTCAACAGCCAGCCGCTGGCCAAAGGCATGCTGCCAAGTTTCGATGGCTTCTACCCCTTGCTTACCAACCTTGGCAGCAAGCAGCTGTACCGGGAGTTGCTCACCCTGCAACTGATGTTTGTCGGTGCCAACACCCTCACCGCCTGGCTGGTACTGCAAAACAAGAAACACCATGATGACATTCCGGAATTTGCCTTCATGCAGGGCATTGGCTGCTTTCTCGCAGTCAATCTGACGGTGATTTTTCTCTTTCCGCCGTTTGAGCCCTACCAGTCGCTGGTTCGTTCCACAGGCTCAACCTTTGACAGCTTTTATTTCATATTCGGCGACCGTTCGCAGCGCCCCATCTACGCCCCGCTGCTCTACCTGGAAACTGTTTTCGTCGTTATCAACACGCTGACTTTCATGCTCCTGTTCAACGCCGTCAAGCGGGGTGACGAAGCGACACGGCGAAAAATCATACGCCTGGCCGAAGACCTGCCGGACGAAACCTTGCTCGAAATTCGCGAGGCGATCGAACACAAGATCGAGGCGCACCATGCCCATAGCCAGTCGCTTCCACCGGCCCTAGGGCGCGCTGCCGACCGCCGTCATCACACCGACCCGGATCACCCGCCCCCGGAACGGCGTAAAGGAAACAACCGCCGCACCGGCTAACAAGGGGCGCGGGTTCGCCCGCCGTTTATGGTTAAAATGCGTCGTATGCCAACCAGAAAAACAGGGGTCGCCGTGTTCGACAAGTCAGGAAGCCCGATGCGCCAGCGCTTGATTACCGCTTCATTCCTCGTGCTGCTCTGCAACCTCACGGCTTGCGACATGATTCAGCAAAAAATGGGGGTCGAGGACCCGGCGCTCAAGGAAGCCCGCATCGAAGCCGAAGGCAAGGCAGTGGGTGGCGCCTGCCGTCATTCCGGGCGGGCCATCGAAGACTGCTATGCAATCTACAGCTGGCTGCCCAAGGCGCCGATTTTTGCCGGCTGGCGAGACATGGACGCCTACATGCGTGACAACAAGATCGAAACGACCGAACCGATGTTGCCGCCGCCGCAGTCTCCCGATAGCGCAAAGAAAAAGGCCAAGGAAGGCGCCCCGGCAGAAAGCAAAGCGAGCGCCAAGGAAAGCGCCAAGGAATCAAAATCGGCGACCAAGGAGCACTGAACGCGCGCCGGATGCGCCGCGACCAGGCCGCGTCCGGTGCCGCAACCAAATCTTTGAGCAAAGGAGTCAGCAATGAGCCAGGAAAAATTTCGTTTGGTCACCCGCAGCGATTTCGACGGCCTGGTCTGCGCCGTGCTGCTCAACGAACTTGATATCATCGACGACATCAAGTTCGTTCATCCAAAAGACATGCAGGACGGAAAGATCGACATCACCAGTCGCGACATCACGACCAACCTGCCCTACGTTGCCGGTGCGAGCCTCGCTTTTGACCACCATCAATCAGAAACCCTCCGCAACAGCGGCGACCGGAAAAACCACATCATCGACCCGGACGCGCCGTCGGCAGCCCGCGTGGTGTACGACTATTACGGTGGCAAAAAAGCGTTTCCGAAGATCACTGATGACATGATGGAAGCCGTCGACAAGGCTGACTCCGCACAATTCTCGGTTGAAGAAATCCTCTATCCGAAGGACTGGGTGCTGCTCAACTACCTGATGGATTCGCGCACCGGCCTCGGTCGTTTCCGTGAATTCCGCGTCAGCAACTACACGCTGATGATGGATCTGATCCAGTACTGCCGGAACCACGGTATCGAAGATATTCTGAAGCTGCCCGACGTCAAGGAACGCGTCGACATCTACTTTGAGCACGCCGGAAAAGCCAAGGAGCAGATTCTGCGCTGCACCACGGTGCACAAGAACCTGGCCGTACTCGATCTGCGCCACGAAGAAACCATCTGGGCGACCAACCGTTTCATGATTTACGCGCTGTTCCCGGAAACCAACATTTCGATTCACATATTGTGGGGCGTACAGAAACAGAACACCGTATTTGCTACCGGCAAGTCGATTCTCGACCGCACGAGCAAAACCTCGATCGGCGAGCTGATGCTGGCCTACGGGGGTGGCGGACACCACGCCGCCGGCACCTGCCAGGTCGACAACAGTGAAGCCGAAGAAACCCTGCAACATCTGATCGAACAGATCACCTCCGACGGCTGAACCACCTGCCTTGGAAAAGGCCAGTCCGGTTCAAGGCGCAGGATTGGTGTAGCGCAGGTGAATGGCGTCAATTGCGGCGAGAACCTCCGGGGAAAGCTTCACCGCATACGCCGCCAGATTTTCCTGCAGCTGCGGCATTGTCGTTGCACCGATAATGGTGCTGGCGACAAACCATCTTGAATAGACAAAAGCCAGCGCCAACTGTGTCGGTGTCAGCCCATTCTGCCGGGCCAGCTCAGCATAGGCGGCCACCGCGGGCGCCACGTTCGGCTTTGCGTAGCGCTGACCAAAACCGGCAAACAGGGTAAGACGCCCGGCTAGCGCCGGATTGTCCAGATATTTCCCGGTCAGAAGACCAAACGCCAGTGGTGAATAAGGCAGGAGACTGACCTTCTCGCGGTGGCCAACTTCGGCGAGGCCGCTTTCGTACAAGCGGTTCATCAGGTGATAGGCATTCTGCAGCGAAACCACCCGAGGCAAATCATGCTCGCGCGCCAGGCGAACAAACTCCATGACGCCCCACGGGTGCTCGTTGGACAAGCCGACATGACGGATCTTGCCTTCGCGAATCAGTTCGGCCAGGGCTTCAAGCGTTTCTAGGATCGGTGTTGCTGCACGCTCCTGCGCCGGATCATATTGCCACTGTCCGAACATCGGCTGGTTGCGCGCCGGCCAGTGCAACTGGTACAGATCAATGTAATCAGTGCGCAGCCGCGTCAATGATCCGTCCACGGCACTGCGCAAATTGGCGCGGTCAAACGCCGTCGGCCCGCCACGAATCCAGCGCAAGGAACGGCCCGGCCCGGCGGCCTTGGTGGCCACAACCACTTTGTCACGTGCCTGCCGCTGCAGCCAGTTACCGACGATCTGCTCGGTCCGGCCGTAGGTTTCGGCGGTCGGTGGAACTGCGTACATCTCGGCAGTATCAATGAAATTGACCCCGGTAGAAAACGCGTAATCGAGTTGTGAGTGGCTCTCTGCCTCGTTGTTCTGCATGCCGAAAGTCATCGTACCGAGACAGACTTCAGATACCTGCAAGCTGCTTTCACCAAGCTGTCTGAGTTTCATATGGTTTCCTGGGTCGCCGCGGCGGTAAAAATGACATTGTGCATTATTAGCAAAATCGCCGGGAAAGCGTTCGCTTCAGTGCCGAATGCCGCGCCACATCCGGCCCCCGGCTCGTCTATAATCTGCGCAGCAAAACGGACCGCGATCCACCCGGATCGTTCCATCCGAATCACTGCAGACCAAGAACACCATGAACCTTCCGATCAACACACCACCCGGCAATGCATCCGAAGACGCCTTCTTCGTATTGCGCGACTGCCGCACGCTGTTCCAGCGTCGTCTTGTGGAAATTGTCCGCCTGGCGGGCGTCGTCACGCCATCGGTCAGCGAAGCCTTTGTCGAAGCACTCGGCGCGGGGCACGACGAACTGGCCGCATCGAACCAGCGGGATGGCTTCGAGCAAACGCACGGGCTGACCTCGTCACGGATCACGCTACTCGGTGACGACGACCTGGAGCTGGAAATCCGGATCGGTGATATCGCCCGACGGCTGATCGAGACCGGTGGCAGGGATCTCTGGAATACGCACCTGCGTTACATGACGCTGCTCCGCCGCCCGGAAATGGCGCCTGAAGACAATCCGCTGGGCCCGGAAACGATTTGCCAGGGCTTGTGGGCGATCTGTCGGGCGAGCGGCGCCGGACTTGAAGGCAACTTCACCCTGCTCGACCGCATTGAAGAACAGTTCAGCCTCCAGCTCGCCGGGCTTTACGGTGAATTGAGCGCGCTGCTGGCCAGCCGCAACATTGAACCGGCGCAAACAAGAATCGCCACACCCGGCGCAGCCCGGTCGACTGGAACGTCCCAACCAGCGCCTGGCGCTGAGGGAAAATCCGATCCATTGTCGGCACTGCAGAGCATGCTGAGCCAGCAATTCGGCGGCGCGGAAAATGGCGGCATCGCATTCCCATCCGCCCCGGGGGGCGCCGCCGGCGGCAACATGGCGCTCAATGCCGCGACCATGGTCATGCTCAACCAGTTGGCCGCACGCCTCGATCAGCTTGAATCATCGGGGCTGATGCAGAATCTACCCGGAGAAATACCGGGTAACGGTAATCCATTGCGCCCGCAGACCGTTCGCGCCAAAGACCTCGACTTGCCGCTTGGCCGACCGGAAGCCATCGCACTGGATACGCTGGCGCTCATCTTCGAGGCAATCTTTGATACCTGGGAATTGCCAGACACCATCAAGACGACGATCGGTCGTCTGCAGATCCCGCTCCTCAAGCTGGCGATTTTTGACCCGTCCCTGTTCTCGGATACCAGCCATCCTGCCCGACGCCTGATTAACGGCATGGCCCGCGCATCGATCGGCCTGCCGCGCAATGTCGGGCG
>JBIKLY010000138.1:0-5259 GCA_044359525.1 Rhodocyclaceae bacterium
GATGAGCAACAACGCCAGCGGCGCAAAGGCAAGTTTTCTTGTTTCGTTATTTGCGGGGCAGACCACTAGTCCCGGCGCAAGGACTCAGGCATCAACACCGAGCAGCAGGGCGTTTTCGCTTTCAAAGCGATACGCCGGGATAACAAGATTCGCCGTTGCCGGGCCGACCTTGAACACTCGTCCGGCAAGGTCGTATTTCGAGGCATGGCAGGGGCAGAGAAAGCCGCCCTCACCGAGCAGCGCCGGGGTGCAGCCCTGATGCGTACACAGGCCGATGGCAACGAAAATTTCCGGGCGTAATGCACGCTGCCGATTGCGGCAGGCGGATGGTTGCAGGGACAACTGCGAATCGGGGTCGGCGAGCAGCGCTTCATGCCCGGCCAGCGCGGCGATATCCGCTTCGCTACGCCGCAGTACCCAGACCGGTTTACCCTGCCATTCGACGGTACGCAGCTTGCCAGCAGGCAGATCGTCAAGCTCGACGAGTAACGGCGTACCGTGCGGATGCGGGATGATCACCCCGCTCGGGCGCAGCACCATGGCCGCGCCGCCGGCCACCGCACTCGCGCCAGCGGCCAGCATGATGCGGCGACGCTGCTTGCTAGTGGCGTGTTCCATCGGGATCAGCGCCGGAAGATCGACAGTCTCGGCAGCTTCGACAGGTTCGGCAGTTGCGGCCACTCGACGGCATCAAGCATGTTCTTGACGATCAGGCCAAGCTCGGTATCGCCCTCGATCGACAGTTCGCGGTTGAAGAACAGCGTGTCGGGATCTTCCTGCCGGGCCAGCAGTTGCAGGAAGGCCGAAAAATTGGCGCGGAAAGTCAGGTCTGATTCTTCAGGTGCGTAAATGAACGGGCGAAACAGGCCATTGCGGTAGGTAAAACTGGCCTGTCCACCGGTATCGAGGACGTCGACAAAGAAGGTCCGGTTCTCCAGCAATTCAAGGCTGTCCTGCGGCAGCAGCCCCATTTTGGCCACCGCGTTGAGGCCAGCGGTGAGCGCCACAGCGTGCGGCCATTGCGGCAGTTTGACGCCGATCGCCGAGACAAAACCGGGCAGACGGAAACGCGGAATTTTGAAACCTTCAGTCATGAACAAGCTCCTTCCAGTTGTGCCAGTGCGCTCTGATGATGCTGCACGATGCCGGCGTCGCCAAACCAGTAGCCATCGACCATGCCTTCGGACGCCCAGCCGGTCATATCGGGATTGACCGCTTCGCCACGCCGCGCCGCATCGAAGGCGACAACGATCGCCGCCGTATGCTGCGGCTGCGGGCTGATGCGCAGGATGTCGATGCCCATGGCGCGCATGGTCGGCACCTCACCCAGCAGATTGTAAGTCTGTGCCGACATCGTCTGGATGCCATTGATCGCGAGGAAAGGCTGGCCTTCGCGCGTCTTCAGCGTCATCCCTTCAGGGTGGTCGAGGCACTTGAACTGGCAGTCGTCCTTGTTCAGATCGTAGTGCCGCGCCGTGAAGCAGCGCGCCGAAAACGCCAGCGGCAATTTGCCGAAAACGAAGACCTCGGTTTCAACGCCGGCCGGACGCGTGTTGTGCAGTAGCTCGATCGCCTTGCGATCGGCCTCCAGCGGCGGCACCCAGCGCTGCATGCCGTAGCGCGCATAGGTCGCCATCGTCGCTTCGTTGTAGATGTTCAGGTGCGGGCCGGCAACGAAGGGGCGGCCGGCGGCGATATTCACCGCGCCGAGATCATTTGCTTCGACCTTGCAGCCGGCGTCGTCGATCAGCCGGCGCAGCGCCTTGAGGTCACTCTCCGATTCGAGCAGCGCCTGTGCCGAAACGACGACTTCCTTGCCGGCATCGCTCAGGTCGCGCGCCAGACCGACCCAGTCGGCGACGCGAATCTGCTGGCGGCGCGAACAAACGACTTCGCCAACGTAAATGATATCGACGGCCGGGTTCTCCGACATTTCGGCGTAGAACTCCATCACTTCCTGTTTCGGCCAGAAGTAGAGCAGGGGGCCAAGTGCAAGTTTCATGCGTAGTAAACCTCTTTTGACACAGAGATCACAGAGACACAGAGGACACGGAGAAAAACAGAAAAATCTCTGTGCTCTCTGTGTCGCTGTGCACTCTGTGTTGAATGCGGTTAAGCCTTAACGCCACGGCCGGTTGTAGGCACCGAGCGTTGCCTGATTGCCTTCCGACACCTTGGCCAGATCAGCCTGCCAGGCAGGCTTCACGTGGTAGCGCTCACTGTCGCTGGCGAGCTCATCCAGCGCGGCTCTCAATGTTTTCGTCACCTGCGCGACGTAGGCCGGGCTGCGCTGACGACCTTCGACCTTGATCGCCGAAACGCCAATTTTGGCAATCTCCGGCAGGATCTCCAGCACGTTCAGGCTGGTCGGTTCTTCGAGCGCGTAGTAGGTCTCGCCATTGACCTCGAAACGACCCTTGCACAGCGTTGGATAACCGGCCGATTCGTTGTCGCCAAAGCGGTCGATGAGAATGCCATTCAAGCGCGTGGTCATCTGCCCCGGCGTTTTTTCCCACTTCACGTATTTGGCCGGCGAACAGGCGCCGACGGTGTTCGGCGACTCGCCGGTGGCGTAGGACGACAGCCAACAGCGTCCCTCATTCATCACGCACAGGCTGCCGAAGCCGAAAATCTCGATCTCGACCGGCGTGTTCTTGATCACCAGCTCGACCTGCGCCAGCGTCAGCACGCGCGGCAGCACCGCACGCCGCACACCAAACTCGCGATGCGCAAAATTCACCGCCTCATAGCTCGTTGCCGAGCCCTGCACCGAGAGGTGCAAACGCAGATCGGGGTAGCGGTTTCTCGCGTAGTCGAGCAGGCCGACATCGGCCAGGATCACCGCATCGACCCCCTGATCGGCAGCGCCATCGACGGCACGCTGCCAGTCGGCCACACGCCCCGGCTGGGCAAAGGTATTGATCGCCATCAGCACGTGCCGGCCGCGTGACTGGGCATAACGTATGCCTTCGCGCATCGCCTTGTCGTCAAAATTCAGCCCGGCGAAATTACGCGCGTTGGTATCGTTTTTGTAGCCGAGATAGACCGCGTCGGCACCGTGGTCGACCGCCGTCTTCAGCGCCGGCAGGCTGCCGGCGGGGCAAATGAGTTCGGGAAGTTTCTGGCGCAGCATGGCAATTCTCTTGAAGCGAAGCACGCAAGTATAGCCACGCTGCGAGTTAGGCTATTGATTTTGGTCAATTTACGGCAAATCTGGCGGGTAGCGCTGATGGTTGCTGCTGCATCCACGGCTGTGAAAAATACTTTAACCCTACCGCAGAGGCGCAGAGAAAACGCAGAGAAAACCCTCTGTTTAAAGGTTTTCTCTGCGTAACCTCTGCGTAACCTCTGCGCCTCTGCGGTAGGGTTTAAAGCTTCCGCGGTTTGCGTGGTGCTTTGGCAAACAGACGGTCATAGAGCGCATTCGGCAACAAACGCAGCAGCTTGGCGACAACGCCCATCTGCCAGGGCACCACGGCATAGCTCGTGCCGCGCTCAATAACGCGCGCAAAACGCCGCGCCGCCTCCGCTGCGGGCAACAAAAACGGCATGCGATAAGGATTGATTTCCGTCATCGGCGTGTCGATATAGCCGGGGCAAATGGTCACTACCTTGACGCCTGCGCCGCGCATTTCAAGGCGCAGACTTTCAAGGTAGGAAATTGCTGCCGCCTTTGACGCGCTATAGGCCTCGGCACCCGGCAGACCGCGAATGCCGGCGACCGAAGCAATGCCGACCAGTCGCCCGCTGCCGGCAAGGCGCATGGCATGGACAAAGGGCGAAAAAGTCGCCGCCATGCCGAACAGGTTGACGTCCATCACACGACGGATGGCATCAAGATCCTCGGCGTACTCGGTCAAGGTGCCAACTGAAACGCCGGCGTTGGCAATGACGATATCCGGCGTGCCGAAACGCGCCATGAAATCCTCCCCAGCCATACGCAGCGCGCCGGCATCGGTGACGTCGAGCGGGTAGCAGGCTGTCGTGCATGACAAGCTATCCGACACGGCTTGCAGAACCTCCGCACGACGCGCAACCAAACCGATAACCGCGCCCTGTGCGGCGTAGTGTCTGACCAGCGCCTCGCCGATGCCAGAAGAAGCGCCGGTGATGAAAACCTTCAACTTCACCTGCACATTGCCTCCGTAAATAAAAATCGCCCGCGACCTTGCAGCGCGGGCGATCCTTGACTGACGCCGGGAAGCGGAGCGACGATGACCCTACTTGCGGTTTCTTTCAGCACGCACCTTGTCGATCACCTTATCGGTACGCGCTACCAGATCGGCGTAGTCTTTTATTCCTTCGTTGATGATGAGGTATTTACCGTCGACGACGAGTGCCGGAACGCCCTGGATTTTCGAGCCCTGCGCCAGCTGATCACCACGCTTGACCTTGCTGACTACGCCAAAGGCATTATAGGCATCGTGAAATTTCTTGGCATCCACGCCCTGCGCGCTCACCCATTCGGCAATACTTTTGTCGTCATAAAGCTTCAGACCTTTTTCATGCAGGGCATGAAATACGGCGCCGTCGATCCGGGCCAGATCGCCCGTCGCTTCGAGTGCATAGAACAGCTTGGAGAGGCTGGCCCACTGTGCGCGGCCAAAAGAAACCGGCACCCGTTTGAAGGTAACGTCGGCGGGCAACTTCGCCGCCCACTTGCTGATCGTTGGATGGAAATCACTGCAATGCGGGCAGCCGTAGGAGAAGAACTCCAGCACTTCGATCTTCGCCGGGTTATCCGTGGTCTGCGCCGGGACGATCGCTACGTACTCACGACCGGCATCCTGAGCGGTCGCCGGTAGCGCAGTCGCAAACAGCGCGACAGTAACGGCAGCAAGCCACCCGGTAATCTGCTTATACATTGTCATCTCCTGAAGTTCTCAATCTTTCTTGACCACATTGGCCTCAATACCCTGCTTGGCGAGGTCGGCGCGCATGCGGGTCAATTCGTCCATTTTACGGAATGGTCCAAGACGAACACGAAACCATACTTTATCCTGCACCATCACCTGCTGCACCGACGCCTCAAGACCGGTTAACGCAAGCTTGGCTTTTTGGTTGTCCGCATCATCTGCATTCTGGAAAGAGCCAGTCTGCAGGAATAGCGGCTCCTTGAGCGCGGCTTCCTTGTCTTTATCTTTGTCCTTCCCGTCCTTATCCTTGCCCGCATCGGCCGGCTTCGGATCGGGAATCGCATCGGCATTGCCGGGCAGTATCTTGTAAAACTCGAAGCGCGGCTTGTCGCCATTTTGCGGT
>JBIKLY010000139.1:0-5255 GCA_044359525.1 Rhodocyclaceae bacterium
GGCCATCCAGCATCTGGCCGGCATGAAGGACAGCAAGGTGATTGTCGCCATCAACAAGGACCCGGAAGCGCCGATTTTCCAGGTGGCGGATTACGGGCTGGTTGGCGATCTGTTCGAGGTCGTGCCGGCTCTGGCAGCAGCGCTCGGTTGATCGTCATGGATTGGGCAGTGTGAATTTGTCCGGACGGAGCATGGTTTTGTGAGGCGCCGTCCGGCGTTAGTTTGGCGTGTTTTCCGGTATACGGATAAGCTGTCCGGACGATTCCAACCTGCCCGGATTTTCGTCAACTTCATGTCGCCAACAACTCGTCGTTTCCAACTGGTTTTTTTTACCCTGGTGCCACTCCTGATTTCGCCACATGCCGATGCTTTCGGGTTTGGCGAAATTCGCAGCAATTCGCATCTTGGAGAACTGCTGCATGCAGAAATCGATATTGAAGACGATATCGCCGATCACTTCGATACCAGTTGTGTAAAGCTCTATCGGCCGGGGCAGGCGAGACCCGATATGCCATGGCTTACCGAAGCGCGCCTGAGTTTCCGGCGCGAAAATGGCAAGGGCAAGCTTTACATTTCTTCTGATCAGCCACTGCGTGATCCGGTTGTGCAAATTGGTGTTCAATCATCCTGTGCTGGCAGCCGGATCTGGCGTGATTACACCTATCTGGCATCACCGTTTTTGCCTGATCCGCGGCCGGGGTCTGCCACCCTCGGTTCAGGCAGCAGCGTCGATTCGCTTGCGACAGCGCCCCGCCGTGTAAAAAAAGATGCCGCAACCAGTATTCAGCCCGTGCTGCGCCTGACTGCGGTCGATGCGGCCGGCACGACTCGTGTTCGGCGCATTGGCGCAATTGTCGGAGGCAGCAGTGAAGCGGCGCTGTCGCTGCGCATGAGTGCTGATTTGAATCTGGCGCAGACGTCGAGCGAGCTTGCGCGTGAATTGCTGCGGCTTGAGTATCGCCTGCTTATGGCCGTGCACGAGCAGGCCGAAAGTCAGCTTGCGCTTGCCGAACAGCTGCGCCAACTGGAGGCGAGCGCAATGGAATTGAGAACGGCCGGGTTGCGCTCCGGCGCCAGCGTTGAGGTTTTGCCATTGGGGTCTGCGCTTACTGTGAGTGAGAAAACGGCAGCACCGGCTGTCGCTGCACTACCCGTATCCGCAGTGAACGAACAGGATGTTGCAAGACTCATTCCAAAAGCAGCGCCGGAAGCGCTTGCCGCGGAGAGCAGCGGCTGGTCGGTTGATCCGTTCATTTACGTCGGTTTGGCTGGTGCGCTGCTGACCCTGTTGATCGTTGTCATCCGTCGACGTCGTGTCAAAGCGCTTGTCGAACCCTCCTTGCCGATGTATGCGCCAACCATAATCGTCGAATATCCGGAGTTTTCACAGCCACCTGGTCCGGCGATTGCCGCGCAACTTGAGGAGGATTCGCCAAATGTGGCGCAAGCTCCGGATCAGTCCATGATTTCCCGTGCGATACCAGCGCCTCCTGAAAATATCGAGGTGACACCGGTGATGGAGCTTGCCGAGATCATGCTCTCTTTCGGGCGGGTCAATGGTGCTGCGCAGACGCTGCAGGAGTTTATCGAGGCCAATCCGAAGGCAGCCTTGCAGCCCTGGATGCGTCTGCTTGATATCTATCGGGATAGTGGAATGCGTGCAGAGTTTGATGCTCTGGCGACAAACCTCAATCAGAATTTCAACGTGGAAATAGTGCATTGGGACAAGGCAGCACCCGGCGAACGTGTCGAAATGTCGTTGGAGCTGCTTCCTCATATTCGTGACCAGATCGATGCACTATGGGGAAAACCCGAGTGTTTTGACTATCTGCAACAACTATTGCGTGATAACCGTAACGGTGAGCGAACCGGTTTTTCCCTGCCGGTCGTGAAGGAAATTCTGTTGTTGATTGATCTGATGGTGGCCGAGAAGGCTGCCACAAAATAACGATTCATAAAGGAGAGAAAAATGAGTGAATACATTGCCCCGGTGCGCGACATGCAATTCGTGCTGCAGGAGCTTGCCGGACTTGAGCAGGTGGCGCAGCTGCCGGGTTGCGAAGAGGCGACACCGGATCTTGTCGACGCAGTTCTTGAAGAAGCCGCCAAGTTTGCCGAGGGCGTGCTTTCGCCGCTGAACATTCCCGGCGACCGGGAAGGCGCGAAATGGCACGACAAGGCCGTGACCATGCCGAAGGGGTTCAAGGAGGCTTATAAACTGTTCGCCGATAGCGGCTGGACGGCGCTGCAGTGCGAGCCGGAGTGGGGCGGCCAGGGCTTGCCCAAAGTTGTCGGTGCAGCCGTGACTGAAATGTGGAAGTCGGCGAACCATGCCTTCTCGCTGTGTCCTTTGCTGACGACGGGTGCCATCGAAGCACTGGCACTCGCCGGCTCCGACGAAGTAAAAGCCACTTACCTGGAAAAAATGGTCAGTGGCGTGTGGACGGGTACGATGAACCTCACCGAGCCAAGCGCCGGCTCCGACCTCGCCGCCGTGCGCACACGCGCCGAGCCGCAGGCCGATGGCAGCTACAAGATTTTCGGCCAGAAGATTTTTATCACCTACGGCGATCACGACATGGCGGAGAATCTCGTCCACCTCGTGCTTGCCCGTACGCCAACCGCGCCGGAAGGTGTCAAGGGAATTTCCCTGTTTGTCGTGCCAAAATTCATGGTCAATGCTGACGGTAGCCTGGGCGCGCGTAATGATGCTTACTGCGTCTCGATCGAACACAAGCTTGGCATTCACGCCAGCCCGACGGCGATCATGGCTTTCGGCGACCACGGCGGCGCTGTTGGCCATCTGGTGGGGCAGGAAAACCGTGGCCTTGAATACATGTTCGTGATGATGAACGCAGCGCGTTTTGGCGTCGGTCTCGAAGGCGTTGCCGTTTGCGAGCGCGCTTACCAGCGTGCCCGCGACTACGCACGTGACCGTATCCAGTGCACCGACATCGGTGTGCGTGGCGGCCCGAAAGTGGCGATCATTGCTCACCCGGATGTGCGCCGCATGCTGATGAGCATGAAGTCGCAAGCCGAAGCAACGCGCGCGCTGGCCTATGTTGTGGCGGCTGCGCACGATGCGGCGATTCATCATCCAGATGCAGAAACACGCAAGCAGAATCAGGCGTTTGTTGACTTGATGATTCCGGTCGTCAAGGGCTGGAGTACCGAAGTCGGTACGGAAGTCGCCTCGACCGGCGTGCAGGTGCATGGCGGTATGGGCTTCATCGAAGAAACCGGGGCCGCGCAGCATTTGCGCGATTCGCGTATTTCGACGATCTACGAAGGCACTACCGGCATTCAGGCGAACGATCTGATTGGTCGCAAGATGGCGCGTGAAGGCGGTGCCACGCTGAAAGTTGTGATCGGCATGATGCGTGCGCTTGACGCCGATCTGGCAAAGCAGGGCGGCGATCATTTTGTCGCCATTCGCAGTCGTTTCAATACCGGTGTTGATGCGCTGGCCAAGGCCGGCAACTGGATTGTCGCCACCTACGGCAACGATGTGCGGGCGGCTTCGGCCGGTGCTGTGCCTTTTCTGCGCTTGTTCGGTATCGTTGCCGGTGGCTGGCAGATGGCGCGCGCTGCGCTGGTAGCTCAGGCGAAGATTGACGGCGGTGACAACGATCCGTTTTTTGCTGCAAAAATCATTACCAGCCGATTTTTTGCTGATCATTTCCTGTCGCAGGCTGACGGTCTGGCCAGTAGTGTGACTGATGGTGCGGCAGGCGTAATGGCGCTGCCCGAGGCGATGTTCTGATACCGCTTTGCTACGGGTGTCGCGATTCAAGTGCTTGTACGTTCCGGGGCATGGTGTGTCGCCTGCTCTCGGTTAGAATGTGTCGTGGATTTTCGGGAGGAGTGAACAATGAATGAAGCGACGCGCGAAAGCGCCGAAGCCTTACGCCGCGCGGTCAGTGAAACGCTGGTCGGTGACCTCAGTTTTCCGACCAGCGTTGACGCCAGTCGGCGCGTGATGAAGGCGGTTGAGAACCCGGATCTCGGACTTTCCGATCTGGCTAAAATCGTTGTCGCCGAGCCCTTGCTGTCGGCCAAGGTCATTCGTCTGGCCAATTCGGTTGCGCTCAACCCCGCCAACCAGACGGTGCGTGATGTTAAACAGGCAGTGATGCGGGTCGGTATGGACCCGATCAAATCGCTGGCGATGGTGCTGATCATGGATCAGTTGCGCCAATCGCAGCGGCACAGCGGCACGCGTGAACTGGCCAACCGTCTGTGGGAGCGCAGCATTCATGTCGCTGCACTGTCCTTTGTCGTCGCCCGAAAGCTGACCAAGCTTAATGCCGACGAAGCGATGTTTGCCGGTATCGTGCATGACCTTGGGCGGTTTTATCTGCTCTCGCGGGCCGCTGATTATCCGGCATTGCTGGAAGATCCGGCAACACTGGCTGAAACGATCAACGATCTTGCCGATCACACCGGCGCGATGGTTTTTGCCAAGCTTGATCTTCCTGAGTCAGTCGTCAAAGCGGTGCTTGCGGCCCGCCATTACGGTGGATCGATGCCGCCGGCAACCCTCGGTGACCTGATTTTTGTGGCCGGTGCGCTGTCGCCGCGCGCTGATCCATTCGACGAGCTTGATGCGCGTGTCGTCGTTCCGGAAAACCGTGCGGTGGCGCTTGGTCTTGATCAAAGCACGGTGGCCGAAGTGGTTACCGCGTCAGGCGACGAGATTTACTCGATTGTGATTGCGCTGGAGTCTTGATTGCCGGGCATTGTTGTGATCCTGTAAAAAAAGCCGGTGAAATCACCGGCTTTTTTATCCGCAGCCCTTACATATTCGGGTAGTTCGGCCCCTCGCCGCCCTGCGGTACCACCCAGTTGATGTTTTGCGTCGGATCCTTGATATCGCAGGTCTTGCAGTGCACGCAGTTCTGCGCGTTGATCTGCAGACGTGGATTCAAACCGGCCTCGTCGCGCACGATCTCATAGACGCCAGCCGGGCAGTAACGCTGCTCGGGTGCATCGTAGAGCGCCAGATTCACCTTGATCGGCACCGACGCATCTTTCAGCGTCAGATGGCAGGGCTCGTCTTCCTCGTGGTTGGTGTTGGAGATGAAGACCGACGACAGGCGGTCGAAGGTGATCACGCCATCGGGTTTCGGATAAACGATGGGCTGGCAGTCGGCGGCTTTCTTCAGCTTGCTGTGGTCGGGGCCGCTGTGGTGCAGCGTCCATGGCGCCTTGCCACGGAAGACAAGCTGGTCGATACCGAACATCAGGCCACCGAG
>JBIKLY010000072.1:0-18486 GCA_044359525.1 Rhodocyclaceae bacterium
AACTTCTGCAGGGCAGCAACGGCAGCCTTGACGAAGAAGCCCATGAAGCCGAGGCGGACGCCGTGCGCCTTCTCGAACTTGTCGCCGTACTGCTTGCGCAGCGCCATGATCGGGCCCATGTTCACTTCGTTGAACGTGGTCAGGATGGCGTTGGTGGCCTGCGACTGGAGCAAACGTTCGGCGACGCGGGCACGCAGACGGGACATCGGCACGCGCTGTTCCGGACGCTCGCCGAGCGGCACCGAAACGGCTGGCGCAGCGGCCAGTGCCGGAGCGGCAGCAGCTTTCGGCTGGGCAGCCAGCGCATCTTCCTTGGTGACGCGACCGCCACGGCCGGAACCGGCGACGTCGGCAGCAGCAACGCCCTTCTCGTCGAGGATCTTGCGTGCAGCCGGCATGGCGACACCGGCAGCCGAGGCGGCAGCGGGTGCGGCTTTCGGTGCAGGCGCAGAAGCCGCAGGCGTGGCCGCTGCGGCAGGGGCACCCGCCGAAGCCGTCGCAGCGGTATCGATACGCGCAATCACCTCACCGGAAACGACGGTATCGCCGTCGCCTTTGATGATTTCAATAAGCACACCTTTGTCGGCTGCCGGCAGTTCGAGGACCACTTTATCGGTCTCGATATCAATCAGGTTTTCGTCACGGGCAACAGCCGCCCCAACTTTTTTATGCCAGGTAACCAGGGTCGCTTCGGCGACGGATTCAGACAGCTGCGGAACTTTGACGTCAATGATCATGTTCTCTCCGTTTTTTACTGGATTAATACTCGATCTTGCCCAGGGCGGACGCGATCAGGTCTTTCTGTTGGGCCAGGTGCTTGCTTGCATAACCAACCGCCGGTGAAGCCGATGCCGGACGCGAAACAAGCAGCAATTTCTGTTTCTCGTTAAGCGAGCGTGACAGATGCTCACGCGAAGCGATCCAGTACCAGGCGCCCTGATTGCGCGGCTCGTCCTGACACCAGACAACCTCGGTCAATTTCGGATAGCGTGCAAGCTCGGCCTTGAACGACGCTTCCGGGAAGGGATAGAGCTGTTCAAGACGGGCGATGGCGATGTTGGTAATCTTCTTTTCGCGACGTGCGGCGACGAGGTCGTAGTAAATCTTGCCTGAGCAGAAAATGACGCGCGTCACCTTCTTGGCATCGAGCGCATCGACTTCGCCGATCACGCGCTGGAACTCGCCCTTCGACAGTTCGTCCATCGTCGAGGTGGCGTCCTTGTGACGCAACAAAGACTTCGGCGAGAATACCACCAGCGGCTTGCGCTGGTTACGCACGGCCTGCCGGCGCAACATGTGGAAGACCTGTGCCGGCGTGGTCGGCTGGCAGACTTCCATGTTCATTTCGGCACACAGTTGCATGAAGCGTTCGATACGCGCCGACGAGTGTTCCGGACCTTGTCCTTCGTAGCCGTGCGGGAGCAGCATGACCAGACCGCAGGCGCGACCCCATTTGGCTTCGCCGGAAGCGATGAACTGGTCGATAACGACCTGCGCACCGTTCACGAAGTCGCCAAACTGGCCTTCCCAGATCACCAGTTCATGCGGGTTGGCGGTCGCATAACCGTAATCAAAAGCAAGCACGGCCTCTTCGGACAGCACCGAATCGAAACACTGGAAACCAGCCTGCTTTTCCTGCAGATGCGCCAGCGGATAATAAGTACCCTCATCCCAGCTCTCGCGGTTCTGGTCGTGCAGTGCGGCATGACGGTGGAAGAAGGTACTGCGACCGACGTCCTCACCGGAAATACGCACACCGTAGCCGGAAACAAGCAGCGACGCATACGCCAGATTCTCGGCCATACCCCAGTCGAAGGCCAGCTTGCCTTCGCCCATTGAGCGGCGGTCGTCGATGATCTTCTTGACGCGCGAATGCAGCGTGAAGTTTTCCGGAATCGTCGTCAGGCCAACGGCCAGCCGCTTGATTTCCTTGGCGGGAACCCGTGTATCACAGGTCTCGACATACTTGGTCGACAAGAAAGGCGTCCAGTCGATGGTCATCGGGTGCTTGTAACCGGCGAGCACCGGGTTGTAGAGCAGTTCGCCGCGATCGAGATGCTCGCGGTAGTCAGCGATGATGCCATCCGGGCCATCGGCTGGCAGCACACCTTCGGCCACCAGTTTGTCGGCGTAGAGCTTGCGCGTTCCGGGGTGTGCCTGAACCTTCTTGTACATCAGCGGCTGCGTGACCATCGGCTCGTCCTGCTCGTTGTGGCCGAGTTTGCGGAAGCACAGGATGTCGATCACAACATCCTTCTTGAAGGTCTTGCGGAACTCCATGGCAATCCGTGTTACCAGCGCGACGGCTTCCGGATCGTCGCCATTGACGTGGAAGATCGGCGCATCGGCCATCTTGAAGATGTCGGTGCAATACAGCGAGGAGCGGTAGTCGCGTGGATCGGAAGTCGTGAAGCCGATCTGGTTATTCACCACGATATGCACCGTGCCGCCCGTGCCATAACCACGAGTCTGCGCGAAGTTGATCATTTCCTGATTGACGCCCTGGCCGGCAACAGCGGCATCGCCGTGAATCAGCACGGCAAGCACCTTGTTCTGGCCATCTGCGCCGCGACGGCGCTGGCGCGAATAGACCGAGCCGACCACCACCGGGTTGACGATTTCAAGGTGCGACGGGTTGAAAGCCAGCGTCAGGTGACACGGGCCTCCAGGGGTCGACACATCGGACGAATAGCCCATGTGGTACTTGACGTCACCGGCCGACAGGTCCTGCGCCTTCTTGCCTTCGAACTCGTCGAAGAGCATCGACGGCGCCTTGCCGAGCGTGTTCACTAGTACGTTGAGACGACCACGGTGCGCCATGCCGACGACGATTTCATCGACACCGCCGGCACCTGCAACGCGGATCAGCTCGTCCATCGAGACGATCAGCGATTCGCCGCCTTCGAGCGAAAAACGTTTCTGGCCGACGTACCTGGTGTGCAGATAGCGTTCAAGTGTTTCAGCCGCCGTCAGACGCTCAAGCAGACGCTTTTTCTGATCCGGCGTGCAGTTGGCCTTGGCTCGGGTGGGCTCAAGTTGCTCCTGAATCCAGCGCTTCTCGGCAAGCTCGCTCATGTACATGTACTCGACGCCAACCGAGCTGCAATAGGTTTCTTTCAGCGCATCAAAAATCTGGCCGAAGGTTGCATGCTCGGCAACGCCTTTGAACGAACCGGCATTGAATGGTGTGTTGCTATCGGCGCTAGACAAACCATAAAAAGCCGGATCCAGTTCGGGCAAATCCGGGCGCGGCTGACGCTTCAGTGGATCGAGGTTGGCCCAGCGATCACCGATGAAACGATAGGCGTTGATCAGTTGCAGAACGCCGACCTGCTTCTTGTCATCAATCGGCGCCGCAGCGGCAGCGCGGTAGCCACCCTTCTTCGCCTGCTCGGCGAAGGCATTGATTACCGGCAGGTGCGGCACATCGCGCGCAACGGCACCGGGCAATTGCGCCAGCTTGTCGAAATAGTCGCGCCACTCGTCGGAAACGGAGGCCGGGTTGTCGAGATAGTTCTCGTAGAGTTCCTCAACGAAAGGCGCATTGCCGCCGAAGAGGTGGGAGGTGCCGAACAGCTGATTCATCATGGCAGTTACCTGTAGTCAGGGTTTCTGGGGCATGTACTGGGAACCGGAAACAAGTTCCGGCCATACAAAAAAGGGCGGCTGTTGCCGGCCGCCCTCTTGCTTTGCTTAACGCTTGTCGAGCGGCACAACGTTGCGGTTGGCGGCGCCGATGTAGAGCTGACGCGGACGACCGATCTTGTATTCCGGATCGGTCAGCATTTCTTCCCACTGCGTCATCCAGCCGACCGTGCGGGCCAGCGCAAAAATACAGGTAAACATCGAGGTCGGAATGCCGAGTGCCTTTTGCACGATACCCGAGTAGAAGTCGACGTTCGGATAGAGCTTCTTCTCGACGAAGTAAGGATCTTCCAGCGCGATTCTTTCGAGTTCCATCGCCAGCTTGAACAAACGATCGTTTTCCAGACCGAGTTCTTTCAGAACATTATTACAAACCGTGCGCATCAGCTTGGCACGCGGATCGAAGTTCTTGTAAACACGGTGGCCGAAGCCCATCAGCTTGAAGCTGTCGTTCTTGTCCTTGGCGCGCGCGATGAATTCGGCAACGCGCGACACGTCACCAATTTCTTCGAGCATCTGCAGACAAGCTTCGTTCGCACCACCGTGCGCCGGTCCCCACAAACAGGCGATACCGGCGGAAATACAGGCGTACGGGTTGGCACCGGACGATCCCGCCAGACGCACCGTCGAAGTCGAAGCATTCTGCTCGTGATCGGCGTGCAGCGTGAAGATCATGTCCAGCGCATGGACCAGCACCGGATTCGGCTTGTATTCCTCGCATGGCGTACCGAACATCATGTGCATGAAGTTGGCGGTGTAACCCAGATCGTTGCGCGGGTACATGAACGGCTGACCGGTCGTGTACTTGTAGGCCATGGCGACGATGGTCGGCATCTTGGCGACGATGCGGTTGAAGCTGATGCTGCGATGTTCGGCATCGGAGAAATCGGCGGCTTCATGATAGAAGGCTGAGAGCGCACCCACCACGCCGACCATGACAGCCATCGGATGCGCGTCGCGACGGAAACCCTGGAAGAACTTGACCATCTGCTCGTGAACCATGGTGTGGTTCTTGATGGTGGACTCAAACTTGGTTTTCTGTTCGGCGTTCGGCAACTCGCCGTTCTTCAGCAGATAAGCGACTTCCAGGAAGTTGCAATTTTCCGCCAGCTGCTCGATCGGGTAACCGCGATAGAGCAGTTCGCCCTTGTCACCGTCAATAAAGGTTACCGTCGACTTGCAACTAGCCGTCGACAGGAAGCCGGAGTCGTAGGTAAACAGACCAGTCTTGGCACCCAGGGTACGGATATCGATACAGTCGTTACCATGGGTTGGCGACATGATGGAAAAATCGACAGGCGCCTGGCCTTCGATAGTCAGTGTTGCCTTACGTTCGGTCGTCATGATTTATTCCCTCTACAGGTTTGTAATGTCACAGCTTCCAGCAAGAGGCTGCCAATATATTGCAACTTCCTTACCTAACTCTTACATCATGCAGCATGGCCACTACTTCGGCCTGAACCGGATCCCTGCATTCAACGCTGCCGTTGATGTAAGGCCACAGTTCCAGATCTTCCATGTCTGCCAGCACGACAAAAGCTTCAGCCTGCGCCGGACTGAGGCTGGAGAAATTCTCGTCGAGAAACTTCCCCAGCAACAGATCCATTTCCAGCATCGCCCGGCGCGTACAGCGCCAGCGCAAGCGGTTTAGTGCCTCGCTCGCTTCCATCAGATGGCGCGGCGAACCATCATCTCCTTGATCTTGCCGATCGCCTGCGTCGGGTTCAACCCCTTCGGACAGACATCGACGCAGTTCATGATCGAGTGGCAACGGAACAGACGGTACGGATCTTCGAGGTCGTCGAGGCGCGCATTGGTCGCTTCGTCGCGCGTATCGGCAATGAAGCGATAAGCGTTGAGCAGACCGGCCGGGCCGACAAACTTGTCCGGGTTCCACCAGAACGATGGACACGAGGTCGAACAGCAGGCGCACAGGATGCACTCATAAAGTCCGTTCAACTCTTCACGATCCTCAGGCGACTGCAGGCGCTCACGGTCCGGCGGTGGGTTATCGTTGATCAGATAGGGCTTGATCGAGTGATACTGCTTGAAGAACTGCGTCATATCGACGATCAGATCGCGGATAACAGGCAGACCAGGCAGCGGGCGCAGAACAACCGGTTCCTTAAGATCGGCAATCGCAGTCAGACAGGCGAGGCCGTTCTTGCCGTTGATGTTCATCGCATCGGAACCGCAAATACCTTCGCGGCAGGAGCGGCGATACGACAGCGTGTCATCCTTGGCCTTCAGCTTGGTCAGCACATCGAGCAACTTGCGATCGACAGAATCGTCTACCTCAATCGAGATGTCCTGCATGTAGGGCGCGTTGTCCTTGTCCGGATCATAACGGTAAATCTTGAATTGCATGGTGCGTGCCATATTCATTGACTCCTAAGCGTGAAAGACGCGCGATCAGTAGGAACGCGTCTTCAGCGCGATGGTTTCGACGGTCAGCGGGGTCATATTCACCGGCTTGTACGAGAGTTTGTTGCCCTCGCGATGCCACAGTGTGTGCTTGTGCCAGTTGGCATCATCGCGACCATTCGGGTTAGCCGCGGTATCGGGCGCGTCATCACGAACGTGCGCGCCACGAGACTCCTTGCGGGCTTCGGCCGAAATCATTGTGGCCTTCGCCACTTCAATCAGGTTGTCGAGTTCCAGCGCTTCGACACGCGCCGTATTCCAGACCTTGGACTTGTCCTTGATCTCGGTTTTGGCAACCAGTTTTTCAACTTCAAGTATCTTCGCCACGCCGTCAACCAGCATGTCGTTGAAGCGGAACACGCCACAGTGCTTCTGCATCGTGCGCTGAAGTTCGAGACGCGTGGCATCGACGCTGGTACCGCCGGTCTGTGTTTCGAGGCGATTCAGTCGGGCCAGTGTGCGCTCGGCAAATCCTTCCGGCAAATCCTTTAGCGCAACATTGCTGTTCTTGATCGCCTCGACAACCGAGTCGCCCGATGACTTGCCAAAGACCAGCAAATCGAGCAACGAATTGGTGCCAAGACGGTTGGCGCCATGCACCGAAGCGCAGGCGACTTCGCCGGCCGCGTAGAAACCCTTCACCGTGCTGCCATCGGCATTGACAACTTCGCCATGGTAGTTGGTCGGAATGCCGCCCATCTGATAGTGGCAGGTCGGCACGACCGGGATCGGCGCCTTGATCGGGTCGATACCGGCAAACTGGATCGAGATTTCGCGAATGCCCGGCAGGCGCTTCATGATCGTTGCCGGATCCAGGTGTGTAATGTCGAGCAGGACATGATCCTTGTTCGGACCGCAGCCGCGACCTTCGTTGATTTCGGTGGTCATGGCGCGCGAAACGATGTCACGCGAGGCCAGATCCTTGGCGTTTGGTGCGTAGCGTTCCATGAAGCGCTCGTTATCCGAGTTGCGGAGAATGCCGCCCTCGCCGCGCACGCCTTCGGTGATCAGTACGCCGGCACCAGCAACGCCGGTCGGATGGAACTGCCAGAACTCCATGTCTTCAAGGGCGATGCCGGCACGTGCCGCCATACCAAGGCCGTCGCCGGTATTGATAAAGGCGTTGGTTGACGAATGGAAGATGCGACCGGCACCGCCGGTGGCAAAAATGGTGGCCTTGGCATGGAAGGCGACGACTTCGCCGGTTTCCATTTCAAGGGCGATGACACCAAGCACCTGGCCGGATTCATCACGAATCAGGTCAAGGGCCATCCACTCGACAAAAAACTGCGTATTGGCGCGGACGTTACGCTGATACAGCGCGTGCAGCATGGCGTGACCAGTACGGTCAGCGGCAGCGCAAGCACGGCGCACCGGTTTCTCGCCGAAGTTCGACATGTGGCCGCCGAACGGACGCTGATAAATCTTGCCTTCGTCAGTACGATCGAAGGGCATGCCGAAGTGCTCAAGCTCGACGACGACTTCCGGTGCCTTCTTGCACATGTATTCAATCGCGTCCTGGTCACCGAGCCAGTCGGAGCCCTTGACGGTATCGTACATGTGCCAGTGCCAATGATCTTCCTCGGAATTCCCGAGCGAAGCAGAAACGCCGCCCTGTGCCGCTACGGTGTGCGAACGCGTCGGAAAAACTTTTGACAGGACGGCCGTTTTCAGGCCGGACTCGGACAACTGGATAGCAGCACGCAGACCGGCGCCGCCAGCACCAACGATCACTGCATCAAACTTGCGAACGGGGATGTTTAGCTTACTCACTTACACTCTCCACAGAATCTGAACTGCCCAGCCGGCATAGCCAATCAGCACGGCCGCCGTCGCAATGATCAGCAACAGGCGCAGACCATCCGGTTTGGCATAATCCATCCAGATGTCCCGAATACCGATCCACGTGTGCCAGAAGAGGCTGACGAAGAACAGGAAGGTCGCGAATTTCATGAAGCCATTGGCAAAAATACCACGCCAGGCCTCATACGTAGCCGGCCCGACGGCACCAATCACGGCCAGAAAAATAACGGTATAGAGCGCCAGAATGATGGCGGTAGCGCGCTGGATAATCCAGTCCTTGAGACCGTAATGCGCGCCAACGACGATACGATTTACCATAGCACTTTCACTCCGATGATCAGGGTCAGGACAATACTCACCGCAAAGACAATCCAGCTGGAGAGTCGCGCCGAGGCGAGGTCGATACCTTTGTGCAGATCGAGCAGCAGGTAGCGGATACCGGCGCAAAAATGGTGCATGAACAGCCAGATCAGACCAAGCAGAACAAGTCGAACCAACGGGTGGGCGACGACGCTCTTGAAGGTGGCGAAAGTCTCGGGAGAAGTGAGGCTGCTTTGAAACAACCAGAGGAGAACGGGCAGCAGGAGAAATATTACTGCGCCGGCAATACGGTGAAGGATCGACAAGATGCCAGGAAGAGGCAACTTGATACTCATCAAGTCCAAGTTCTTCGGACGTTTTTTCTTGATAACCATTTCCGCCATGAACGTCATTCCTCATGTAACGCGGCTTCATTACGACCGCTTTGACCTGTTTGGAGCCTGTAATTATAAACCATTCAATGCGCGGTGGTTGGCCTGAAACGCTTGACCAGCAACCTTTCAGCCTAACTCGTTGTGATAGTGGAAATTTTGAGTTGAGTAAAAACCGCGCCGCCATTCAACCGGTTTGTTGCCGTAGGTATAAGTCACCCGTTCGACGAGCAACAGCGGACTCCCCTCGGCGACGCAGAGCAAACCAGCACTCACCCGATCGGCCGAAACGGCGCGCAGACGCTCGTCAGCGCGAATCATGCGCACGCCATAGCGGCTTTCGAACAGACTATACAGTGACTTTTCGCCGGCCCTGAGGACATCGAGCGAGAGATCCTGAAACAGTTCACCGGGCAGATATATCTCGTCGAACACCACGGGTTCGGCACCAAACTTAAGCAGGCGACGCAGGATGATGATCGCAGCACCTGTCTCCAGCCCGAGAATGCGCGCCACATCAACGCCAGCCTTGGCACGCCAGCATTCGAGCGGAATACTTTGCGAGGCCTGTAAGTCGCCTTCGTTGGGCGCCAGACGAAGAAAGCGGAAGAACGAACGTGGATCACTGTGCGTGGCGACAAAAGTGCCTTTGCCCTGCCGGCGCAGCAACAGGTTCTCCGCGGCCATTTCGTCAATGGCCTTGCGTACGGTACCTTGGCTGACGCCGAAGCGCACGGCCAGTTCAGACTCGCTGGGAATGGCGTCACCCGGCCCCCATTCGCCCGACTCCAGGCTGCGCATGATCAATTCCTTGATTTGCCGGTAGAGCGGACTGAAAGTTGCCGAGTGCATGACCGGGCGCAACGGGGACTGGTTCATGACGCTGATTTCAGCACAAATTGCAAAGGACGTCTATCAAAATGTTAATTGTCTTATATAAGACACAAGATCAAACGCTTCGAACATTGACACCCGCCTGCTTTCAATCTTATGATTCTCCCGATTCGCTCTCCTGAGGCAGCACCAACTCAGGCGCTACGCCGATCATCTTAGGTAGTTTCTTGTTCATCGCTAACAACAGGAGCCGCAACATGTCCAAAGCCCCCATGCGCGTCACCATCACCGGCGCCGCCGGTCAGATTGGCTACAGCCTGCTTTTCCGTATCGCCTCCGGCGAAATGCTCGGCAAGGATCAGCCGGTCATCCTCCAGCTTCTCGACCTGCCACAAGCGCAACAAGCTGTTCAGGGCGTCATGATGGAACTTGACGACTGCGCCTTCCCGCTTCTCGCCGGCATGATCGCCTCTGACGACCCGAACGTTGCCTTCAAGGACGCCGATGTCTGCCTGCTGGTCGGCGCCCGTCCGCGCAGCAAGGGCATGGAACGTGCCGACCTGCTGACCGCCAACGGTGCCATCTTCACCGTCCAGGGCAAGGCCATCGCCGAAAACGCCAAGGAAAGCGTCAAGGTCCTGGTCGTCGGTAACCCGTGCAACACCAACGCCTACATTGCCCGCTCTGCTGCGATCAAAGTTGGCCGCACCAATCCCAAGAACTACCACGGCATGCTGCGTCTCGATCACAATCGCGCGCTGTCGCAACTTGCCGGCAAGATCGGCCGTCCGGTTTCAAGCCTGAAGAAGCTCGTCGTCTGGGGTAACCACAGCCCGACGATGTACGCCGACTACCGCAACGTCACCTCCAACGGCGACAGCGTCAAGGCACTGATCAACGATGCTGCATGGAACAACGACGTTTTCCTGCCGACCGTCGGCAAGCGCGGCGCCGCGATCATCGAAGCACGCGGCCTGTCCTCGGCAGCTTCGGCAGCCAACGCTGCCATTGACCACATCCGTGACTGGGCGCTTGGCTCCGACGAATGGGTTACCCTCGGCGTTCCGTCCGACGGCTCCTACGGCATCCCGGAAGGTATCGTCTTCGGCTTCCCGTGCGAGTGCAAGGGCGGCGAGTTCAAGATCATCCAGGGTCTGGAAATCGACGAGTACTCGCGTGAGAAGATCAATCTCACGCTAAAGGAACTGACCGACGAAGCAGAAGCCGTGAAGAGCATGCTCTAAGCGAAAAGACCCTTCCGTCAAAAAGGCCGCAGCTTGTCTGCGGCCTTTTTATTGGCGATATGTCCCATCACGGTAAAATACGCCCATCGAAATTATCGGCGGAGCTGCCTCCATGCGTCACCCCAGCCAGGTTCTGTTTGCAGGCGAAAAGCCTTTCCCCGTTCTGCCCGTCGTCGACCACTACGCCGGCGCCGAAAAGCTGATGAAAAAAGCGCTCCAGTTGCAGAACGAACTGGGGCCGATTTTCGACATCACCTGCGACTGCGAAGACGGCGCACCAGCGGGTGCCGAGCGCGCACATGCCGAAATGGCCGCAGCCGTCATCATGAGCAAAGACAACTGCCATCAGCGCACCGGCGCGCGCATCCATGACATCACGCACCCGCACTGGCAACAAGACATAGACATTCTGGTTGGCGGCGCAGGCAGCCGCCTGCCTTTCCTGACCCTGCCCAAGCCGCGTGGCGTCGAGGATGTGCGCGTTCAGCTCGGCGCGCTGCGCCATGCCGAAGCTGCGGCCCGTCTCGGCCGGAAGATCCCGGTTCATGTGCTAATTGAAACGCACGGCGCACTGCGCGAAGTGTGGGAAATCGCCGCCCTGCCCGGCGTCGAATCGCTCGACTTCGGGCTGATGGATTTTGTTAGCGGCCATCATGGCGCAATCCCGGGATTGGCAATGAAAAGCCCGGGACAGTTCGAACACCCGCTGGTCGCCCGTGCCAAGTGCGAAATCGCGGCTGCCGCGCTGGCCAACGGCGTTGTCCCGTCGCACAACGTGACCACCGAATTGAAGGATCTCGACGTCATCCGCCACGACGCCCGGCGTGCCCGCAACGAATTTGGCTACCTGCGCATGTGGAGCATCCACCCCAACCAGATCGTGCCAATCGTCGAAGCCATGCGCCCCGATTTTTCCGAAGTCGAGTCGGCAAGCGCCATTCTGAGCGCTGCGCAGGACAAGGACTGGGGACCGATCCAGCATGACGGAAGGCTGCACGATCGCGCATCGTATCGCTATTTCTGGGAATTGCTGGCGCGTGCCCATGCCACGGGAATGGCCCTGCCCGCCGATGCACTGACGCGTTTTTTCCGATGAAAACGCTGACCAAAACCCTGCTGAGTTTTCGCGACGAGCGGAACTGGGCGCAATTCCATACGCTGCGCAACCTGATCGTTTCGCTCAATCTGGAAGCGGCGGAACTGCTCGAACTGACGCAATGGAAAACCGATGCAGAAATGGCCAAACTGGCCGAAGACCCGGCAGCACACGAAGCGCTGAGCGATGAATGCGCCGATGTATTGCTATATTTGCTGCTGATTGCCGACAACGCCGGAATCGACCTGGAAACGGCCGCGCGCAACAAGCTGGCCAAAAACGCCACAAAGTATCCGGTAGAAAAAAGCTACGGATCAAGCCGCAAATACACTCAGCTCAACAACAACGATGAAGACTGATCAGATCAGTCTCCGCGAACTCAGGACTCTTCCTGCTCCAGCGTAAACCCTGCCCCGGCATCGAGCCCGAGCACTTCAACCAGAAACGGCATCACCTCCTGCAAGGTCGCGTGCAAAGTCCATGGCGGGTTAAGCACGAACATGCCGCTGCCGTGCATGCCAAAACCATCCTTGGCCGGCGTATTGACGCGTAGCGCAACATGCAGCCAGCTTTTGGCCGGTAACTTTTTCAGGCGCTGCGGCAATTCGTGGGCGTCGAGACGGGTGAGTTGCGGATACCACAGGACATAGGTGCCGCCCGGAAACCGCGTCAGCGCTTCTTTCAGCGAATGAAAAACCTGCTCGTAATCCTGCTTGTCCTCATACGACGGATCGATCAGGACAAGCGCCCGACGCGGCGGTGGCGGCAACAACGCCTTCAGTCCGGCAAAGCCATCAGTCGGCTCGATGATGACCTGTTTGCCCGCGTCGTGAAAGTTCTCCTGCAGGAGACGCGCATCCCGGCTGTGCAGTTCGAACAGGCGCAGGCGATCCTGCTCGCGCATCGTCCATAACGCAAAATAGGGAGAGCCGGGATAAGCGCGCAACTGGCGATCCGGATTGATCCGGCGCACCAGCGCGACATATTCGGCCAGCGGCGCCGGCAGATCGCTGCGCGCCCACAGGCGACCAATACCGTTCTTGTATTCGGAAAGTTTTGCTGCGTAACCCGAATCAAGCGCGTAACAACCGGCACCGGCGTGCGTGTCGATATACCAGAACGGCTTGTCCTTCTGACCAAGATAATTGATCAGTTGAACGAGGACGAGGTGTTTGAGAACGTCGGCATGATTGCCGGCGTGAAAAGCGTGACGATAACTAAGCATGGACGAAGGCGGCCTGCAATTTTTCCAGCGAAAATGACGATAGCAATGAAGACAGCAAGCCCGTCAAGCAAGCACGCAAGCCATTCGGCGAGAAGCGGAGAGCGCTACCGGAAAGAAGACCTGCAGGCGAAATCAGCCCGCCGTGCCCGCTGGACCTGCGTCAGCAGATGCTGCACCGTCGGCAGAAGCCGAACCCTCTTCAGCCGCCTTCTCGGCCAGTTTACGCTGCCGCTTTTCTTCGAGCTTCTCTTCCTGCTTTCTCTTCTTTTCCAGATCTCTCTGGCGTTTTTCGAACGAGTAATTTGGTTTTGCCAAGACAATATCCCTGATCGGCATTTGCACCGAATGAAGAACTACAAAAAACAAAAAAAGTTCCGGATCACTCACCGCCGGCGTAACTCACCCGCAGCAAAAAACCCGGCACCGCAAAAAAATTTCAGTAACGATTACCGCCGCCACCGCCACCTGCACCACCGCGACCGGTGCCATACGGGCCGCGCACACCGCCACCACCACCCGGACCACGGCGCGGCGCACCGCCACCACTACGCCCTTCTTGCGGACGCGCCTCATTCACGGTTAGCGCACGGCCATCAATGCTCTTGCCGTTGAGTGCCGCAATCGCCGCCTCAGCCTCCTGATCGGAGCTCATCTCGACAAAACCGAAACCCTTCGAGCGCTGTGTTTCACGATCAGTGATCACCTGGACCGAAGTCACCGCGCCATGCGCGGCAAACATCTGCTCCAGATCGCTCTTGTTGATGTCGTAGCTTAAATTGCCGACGTATAGCTTCTTGGCCAATTGAGGGACTCCCGGGAAGAACCGTTAAGAAGACAGCTCCTGAACAATAGCAAGGCTGACAACGAGAGTCGAATGTTTTATCAGCGCCTCGAATACAACAGTGGGCAAGCCTACTCCGGCAAGGCAATCCTGTTGTCGATGCTGTACTGGTAATCGTGGAAGATATGCTCGGCCGTCAGTAGCTGATAGCTTCCATCCTCCAGCCTACGCGTCGTATCCTTGAGTCGATAGGTGTAATGACCACAAGTCCACAACTCGAAATTCCGCATCTGGGTGCATAGACAGGTTTTATCTTTCACCGAAATTCGTTTTTCACCCGGATGCGCGGCCACTTCACGGTTATAGGCGTCGATGTAGGAGCACTTGCCGGCACTGTCGAGCAGGTAACCGTAGGCTTCGCAATTCGGGCGTATCCCGTCGCCGATTGCCGGACTGTTGGTCAGCATACGCATCGGGTAACCGGTCGGCGATATCTGATTGACCTCGATCGTATTTTCACTGGCCTTGAAATACTCCTGCTGCACGTCGTCGGGCAATCCGCACTCTTTGGCCACGGTAAAGCGGGTGGCGACCTGAACGGCCGCTGCGCCATTTTCGAGATAGGCAACGGCATCGCTGCCGGTAAAGATTCCGCCCGCCGGAATCAGCGGAATATCCAGCTTCTCGGCGTGCATGAATGCTGTAATGTCAGCAACAATGGTCGCCAGATCATAGTCCGCCCAATCCATGCCAAAACCCAGATGACCGCCGGCCAGCGGGCCCTCAATCACGATATAGTCAGGTAGCCGGTTGGTGCGCGCCGTCTTGCGCAAAAAAAGCTGCAAGGCGCGCAACGACGAGACAATGATGCCAAGCTTGGCGTCGCGGAAACGCGGATGATCTTCGATCAGGGCAAATGAACCAAGGTGCAATCCGGCCGCCAGCGTAATGCCATCGATCCCGGAATCAAGCGCTGCCCGCATGCGAACGCGCAAGGTTTCCTTGGGCGCATTCATGGTCAGCTTTTCCATGCAGTTGACGAAAATCATCCCGTCACCACGCTTCGCTTCCATCGTCTTGCCGACATGCAACCTGGTCGCTTCAGCGAGTTCGCCAAGATCAAACTGGACGACCGACTTGTCCGTGTTGGCGACGTTGAATTTGTATTGTTTGAGCTTGTTCTTGACGAACTTGGTGTTGAAACGCCGATCCGCCACTGTCTTGACCATGGCGTCGGAAATATGGCCTACACCGCCCAGTCTTGCTGCTTCGAGTGCCAGTTCGGCGGTCGAAATATCAACCCCCATGCCACCGATCATGATCGGCACCAGTTCCTGCTTACCGAACTTCAGACGGAAATCATCAACACGCTTCATCAGTGCCCTTCCAAACACAGAGGCAACCCCGCCTACGGCGGAGGATAACAAGTTTCTCAAGGCTTCTATTATCGCTCATCGTGGGGCACTGTGTCGCGGCTCTTCGTATGAACATTTTTCCTACACACGGGCGCACCGCGATTTCCGCCACTGAGCGGAAGGCAAAAAGACAAGCCCGGCGTGTATCATCAACAGCCAAGCCATTTGAACCGGGAGTACGCCATGCCTGACTGCAACGACCACCCGGAGCCAATGGCGCCCGGCATTGGCATCCCGCGCCAAAGTGCGTTCAATCCGGTGGCTTTCGAACAGGCCATCAGCGATCTGCTCAGCGCCTGTGGTATTTCGCCGGAGGCGGCGCACATGGGGCGCACACCGCAACGCGTGCGCGAACTATGGCAGCGTCGCCTGCTCGGCGGTTACGACCTTGACCCGGCTGAAGTGCTGGGTGAAGGCTTTGCGGACCACCGTCGTGACATGGTGGTAATCCGCGGCATTGCCGTACATGGTGTCTGTCCGCATCATCTGGTGCCATTCCGCGGTGTGGCGCACGTGGCCTACCTGCCGGACGGCAAGCTGCACGGTTTTGGCCGCATTGCACGCCTGGTCGATTCAATCGGCCATCGTTTTACCTACCAGGAATGGATGACGCACGACATTGCCGAAGCCTTGATGCAGCATGGCCAGGCACGCGGCGCCGCCTGCGTGATCGAGGCTGAACAGCTCTGCCTCCTGCTCGGCGAAGACCGGCGCGGCGACGAACGTGTCATCACACAATCTTTTACGGGCGCGTTCGAGACTTCAGATCAACTACGCAACGAATTCCTGCGCGCCATCGGCTAATCCTGCGAACTACGCGCCGATCAGCGTCAGTACCAGCGGCGTGGTCAACGCGGCCAGTCCGGTGGACAACACCAGACTGCTCGCTACCGGCCCTTCGAGCGTCGCGAACTGGCGCGACATGAGATAAACATTGGCGCCGACGGCAGTCGATGCGAGCAGCACAACCACCTGCGTTTCCATCGGCGGCAAACCGATCAGCCGCGCCAGCAGCCAGACAGTAAAGGGCTGTACGATCAGTTTCACGGCACTGATCACCACACTGATCTGCCAGCCGTCACGCACGCCATACTCTGCCAGCCCCATACCCAATGCAATCAGCGCCATCGGCGCAGCGGCCTGACCGGCCATGCCCAGCGGTGCATCGATGAAAGCCGGCAGTTGCGCCCCGCTCAAACCGAACAAGGTTCCCGAAAGAATGCCGGCGACGATCGGATTGGTCAGCACGCCACGTGCTGTCTTGGCAAAACCATGCAGTGAGAAACTTCCCTGCCGCGCCCACTCAACCGATACGGTCACCAGCGTCCACAAAATCAGTGCGTTAAACACCAGCACCAGCGCCACCGACGGCACCGCCGCATCGCCGAGCGCCACTTTGGCGAGCGGCAGCCCAAGCAGCACGTTGTTGGAAAAGACACCGCCCAGTGCGAATACGGACTGCGCCACTCCGTCCAAGGCAAACAGCTTCCAGGCGATCAGCCGGCCAATCACGAAAACAATCAGACAGCCACCAAAAAAAGCGACCAGCAGGCGCACATCGACCGGCGGCAACTTCGATAGATCGCTCATCATGCGGAACAACATGGCCGGCAACGCTACCGAAAAAACAAACCGCGACAGATTCTCGGACATTGACTTCGGCCAGCCGCTCCAGCGCATCATCAAATAACCGGCAAAAACCAGAACGAACAGCGGCGACGCCAGCGCAACGTGATTGAAAAAGGTGTTCACCGGCGACGCGCTGCCGGATCAGTCGGCAAACTTCGGCAAACGTTTCTCACGCATCGCCAGCATCGACTCGTTGAGATCGGCTGACATCAGCATGGCCGCATTCCAGGTGGCGATGTAGTTGAGGCCGTCAGCAATCGAATGATCACGGCCGTAGTTGAGCATTTCCTTGGTCCCACGAATGGCCAGCGGCGACTTGGCGGCAATACCCTGCGCCAACTGCAAAACCCCTGCCAGCAGGGCTTCCTGCGTATCAAACACGCAATTGACGAGGCCGATGCGTTGCGCCTCGCCGGCCTCAACGTTACGCCCGGTATAAGCCAGTTCACGCACGATGCCGTCCGGTACCAGGCGAGGCAAACGCTGCAGCGTCCCGACGTCGGCCGTCATGCCGACATCAATCTCGCGCACCGAAAACTGCGCACCACTTGCCGCATAACGCATGTCACAACAGCTCACCAGATCGATCGCCCCACCAATGCAGGCACCCTGAATCGCCGCCAGAACCGGCTTGCGGCAACGCTCGATGCTCGACAGGCAATCCTGCAGATCGATGATCAGGCGGCGCAGCGCCTCGCGGCTGCGCGCTGCATCCGGGTGGGCAACGGCTTCGGCGACGCCGCCGAGCATCGCCAGATCAATGCCGGCACAAAAATTCCTGCCCGCCCCGCTGAGTATGACGACCCGCACGGCAGGCGTTGCATCAGCCCAGCCGAAAGCCGTGCGCAACTCCTGCCACATCGCCTCGTTCATGGCGTTCGCGCGTTCGGCGCGATTCAGACGGATTTCAGCGACACCATCGGAGAGTTCGATGGCAATGGTGTTTAGTTGCGGCAAAGAAATACTCAAAGCTGACTCCTGGAAACTATTCCGGCAAACCGTTCAGAAAGTAAAGACTTTCCAGCGTCGGACCTGGCGTTGCCACCGCGCCGAACCAGCGTTCGTAGATGGGGAAAATTTCGCGCGTACGAAACAAGCGAGCCAGCTCGCGATTGACCGCCACACGGAAATCATGGTCGTCACGGCGCAGCATCAGCGCGTAGGGCTCATAGGAGAAGAACTCACTGGCCAGACGGAAAATGCTGGCGCTGCCTGAACCGAGCGCGACACCAACCAGCAGCGCCCGATCGGAAGCATAGGCATCGACCTTACCCTGTGCCAGAGCAGCCATACCGTCTTCGTGATCTTTGACCAATACGACCTCGGCCGCAATGTTACTGCGCTTGAGCGCCTCGGCAATCGTACCTTGCGTGGTCGTACCGCTTGCCACCGCCAGTTTCTTGCCCGCCAGCTCGCCAAAACTCATGATGCGCGAGTCGGTGCGGGTCATGTAACTGCCGCCATCGGCAAAGATCAGCAGGCTGAAATCGACTTCTTTCATACGCGAAAGCGCAGCCGTAGTCGAACCGCATTCGAGATCGATTTCCCGGTCTTTCACCTTGGCCATCCGGTTGGCCGGCGTCACCGCAACCCAATTGATTTTAAGATCGGCGATCTGGAGTTCCCGGGCAATCGCGGCAGCAACCTTCGAACACAGCTCAACCGAGTAGCCCCGAGGCAAACGATCATCACCAAGGT
>JBIKLY010000140.1:0-5228 GCA_044359525.1 Rhodocyclaceae bacterium
TCGAAATTGAAGTCGTCGAGAGTAAGCATGCGGGAAATGGTTTGCGGGTCGGCAGGGGTTACGCTTGTCAAGCCAATTGCACTTGACATCAAAACCCAACGCAGAGGCGCAGAGGCACAGAGATTAAGCAGAGAAAAGCAAAATTTCCCCCGGTTTTTCGCCTTTCTCTGCGATTCCTCTGTGCCTCTGCGCCTCTGCGGTAGATTTAAGGTTTAAATGCAATTTCCCTGTTGCGCTTGTCGGTTGGCGGCGAATCGAGGATAATTCGCCGCTCCTCTGGCTCGCTACCCGCGAGCCGTGGCCGAGATGGCGGAATCGGTAGACGCAGCGGACTCAAAATCCGCCGTAGAAATACGTGAGGGTTCGAGTCCCTCTCTCGGCACCAGAACACCTCAGGAAACCAGGCGGCTGCAAAGCGTTGAATTATATCACGCCTCCCCCGGAAGAGCCGGCGCAAGCCGCACTGGACAAGCCATCCAGAGCCCGTGCCTGGTGGCTCGCGATGCGCCCGAAAACCCTCACTGTTTCCTTTGTTCCCGTACTTGTCGGCACGGCTGTTGCGTGGTCGCAAACCCAAGCAGTGCACTGGCTGCCGGCGCTGATCGCCTTGCTCACGGCGGTGCTGATCCAGATCGGCACCAATCTGCATAACGATGTTTCCGACTTCGAGCGTGGCGCCGATACGCCGCAGCGCCTCGGGCCGCCGCGCGCCACGGCGATGGGCTGGTTGCCGGCCGCTGCGGTGCGGCGCGGTGCGTGGATCGCTTTCGGGCTGGCTTTCAACTTCGGTGTGTACCTTGCGTGGTACGGCGGCTGGCCGATTGTGGCCATCGGCTTATGCTCGCTGCTGGCTGGCTGGGCCTACACCGGCGGGCCGCGACCGATTGCCTATACGCCACTGGGCGAGCTTTTTGTATGGCTGTTTTTCGGTCTGGTGGCGGTCGGCGGCAGCCATTACCTGCAGACCTTGTCGATCAGCGGTGCCGCGCTGTTGGCGGGCAGCATGATTGGTCTGCTCGCGGCGGGTGTCATTACCGTCAACAATTATCGTGATCTGGATAGCGATGCCCTGGTCGGAAAACGCACGCTGGCTGTGCTGCTCGGGCGACGCGGCGCGCAGCGGGTTTACGTGGCTGAAATGCTTCTGCCCTTCGTCTTGCTGCCGTTTTTGGCGGTGCTGGCCGGCAAGGGGTTCTGGTTCGCTTTGCCGTTGCTGATGTTGCCGGCGGTGCTGTCGCAACTGACACGCTTCCGGCACGAGGCACCGGGGCCGGTGTTCAATGAACTGCTGGCGCGCACCGCGCGATTGCAATTGATTTTTAGCGTCTTACTGGCGATCGCTCTGCTCGTCTGAAACTTTCTCTGGCGCGAACCACTTGAGCTTCTGCTGCAGGCTCACCACCGTGCCGACAATGATCAGTGCTGGCGAGGTGATTCCCGACGCTTTGACCTTGCCGGGCAGGGTGGCCAGGTCGGCGGTCAGTACGCGCTGGCGAACGGTCGTGCCGCTTTGCACAACCGCCGCCGGGTGGCTGCCGGGCAGGCCGTTGGCAATCATCTGGCGGCAGATTTCTGCGATGCCGCCAACGCCCATATAGAAAACAATCGTCTGTTTCGGCCGCGCCAGTGCCGGCCAGTCGAGATTGATCGACCCATCCTTGAGGTGTCCGGTGGCGAAGGTGACGGTCTGCGCGTGGTCGCGGTGCGTCAGCGGAATGCCTGCGTAAGCGGCACAGCCTGCCGCTGCCGTGACGCCCGGCACCACTTCGAAGGCGACGCCGAATTCAACGAGGGTTTCGATTTCCTCTCCGCCGCGTCCGAAAATGAACGGGTCGCCGCCCTTGAGGCGAACGACTTTCTTCCCTTCGTGCGCCAGGCGAACCAGCAGCAGGTTGAGTTCTTCCTGCGGAACGGTGTGATTCGAACTTTCCTTGCCAACGTAGATTTTTTGGGCATCGGCACGTACCAGGTCGAGTACGCCATCGGCGATCAGGTGGTCATAGACGATCGCATCTGCTTCAGCGATCAGTCGCGCAGCTCGCAGGGTGAGCAAATCTAGCGCGCCCGGGCCACTGCCAATGAGGTAAACAGTTCCTGTTCGGGGAGAGTGCTGGGGTGTGTTCATCAAGGTCGGTATCTTTGGCTGAGGTGCAAGCATAATCGTTGCGGACTGTATTATTCAACTGGCCAGGCGAACTTTAGTAATATCCCTAGTAGAAATAGTTGATTTGGGTCAAAGAAGCGCGCATTGAACAAGCGCAATCTAGCGCCTAGTGTCAAAGCGCCTGTGGTTCAGGTAAGTACCTACCCGTATTTCAAGAGGAGATGGAAACATGCAAAAGGGAATTCGTAACGTATTGTTGTTGGCAGCGCTGCCGTTTGCAATGAATGCAGCATTTGCCGCAGCGAAAGCCGATAAAAAAGCCGCCGCTCCGGCACCGGCTGCGGCTGAAGCTCCCGCGCCGACGCTGTCGGCTGAAGACAAGGCCGCTACCGGCAAGATCTACTTCGAGCGTTGCGCTGGTTGTCACGGCATGCTGCGCAAGGGCGCAACCGGCAAGAACCTTGAGCCGGCAAATTCCTCCAAGCTTGGTCAGGCGCGTCTCGAAAAGATCATGACGTACGGTACCGAAGGCGGCATGGTCAACTTCGACGACATCCTGTCGAAGAAGGAAATCTCGAATATGGCGACCTACCTGCAGATGCCGGCTGAAGCACCACCAGAGTGGAGCCTCGCGGACATCAAGGGTAGCTGGAAGCTGCTGATCCCGGTTGACAAGCGTCCGACCAAGCAGATGAACAAGGTCAACCTCCCCAACGTCTTTTCGGTCACCCTGCGTGACTCCGGTGAAGTGGCGTTGATCGACGGCGACACCAAGAAAATCTGGGCTGTCATCAAGACTGGCTACGCTGTGCACATCTCGCGCATGTCGACGTCCGGCCGTTACGTTCACGTGATTGGCCGTGATGGTCGCTATGACCTGATCGATTTGTGGACCGAAATGCCGACGACGGTTGCGACGCTGAAGGCCGGCTTTGAAGCCCGCTCGATCGAAGCTTCCAAGTTCAAGGGTTACGAAGACAAGTATGCCGTGGTCGGTTCCTACTGGCCGCCGCAGTACACCATCCTTGACGGTCTGACACTCGAGCCGCTGAAGAACGTATCGACTCGCGGTAACACCGTTGAAGGCATCTACCATCCGGAGCCACGTGTGGCTTCGATCGTTGCTTCCGAGATCAAGCCTGAATGGGTGATCAACGTCAAAGAAACCGGCATGATCAAGATCGTTGATTATTCCGACCTGAACAACCTCAAGGAAACCACGATCAACTCCGCCAAGTTCCTGCATGACGGCGGCTGGGATTCGACCAAGCGTTACTTCCTGGTGGCGGCCAACGCATCCAACAAGGTTGCCGTGGTTGATACCCAGACCAGCAAGCTGGCTGCTCTCGTTGATACCGCCAAGATCCCGCACCCGGGTCGTGGCGCCAACTTCAAGCATCCGAAATTTGGTCCCGTGTGGGCTACGTCGCACCTTGGTGCTGACGTGATCAGCATCATCGGTACCGATCCGGCTGGACACCCTGACCAGGCTTGGAAGGTTGTTCAGGAACTGAAGAACCACGGTGCCAACTCGCTGTTCGTGAAGACGCATCCGAAGTCCGAGAACCTCTGGTCTGACGCGCCGCTGAATCCGGATCCGAAGATGGCTGGCTCCGTGTCGGTGTACAAGATCGCTGATATCGGCAATCCGGATGTCAAGTCCGAGGTGATCGACATTGCCGGTGCGGCTAACCTTGGCAAGACCAAGGGCGTGCAGCGCGTGGTGCAGGGTGAGTACAACGCGGCGGGCGATGAAGTCTGGTTCTCGGTTTGGACCGGTAACAAGACCGAAGCTTCTGCAATCGTTGTGGTTGATGACAAGACCCGCAAGATCAAGAACGTCATCAAGGATCCGCGTCTGGTTACCCCGACTGGCAAGTTCAACGTCTACAACACCATGCACGATATTTATTAATCGGCGGGTAGCGTTTGATGTTCAAAAACGGGAGCTTCGGCTCCCGTTTTTTTTGAACCCGATTTGCTGCACGATGTCTCAGGAACATCTGAAACACGGGGAGTCTATGATGAAGCTGAAAATCGTTCTGCTGTGCAGCATGCTGGTCTCTGGTGTCGCCGTGGCAGCGCCCAAGGATAATAATGCAGCCATGCTTGAGCTGGCTGACCAGAGCCGCTGCCTGGTCTGTCACGATGTCGACGAGACCGTTCGCGGGCCGGCCTGGCGCGACGTGGCCAAGCGTTATCGCGGTCAGCCGGAAGTCGAAGACCGGCTGGTGCAGAAAGTCCACGACGGCGGTGGCGGCGCGTGGGGCAACGACACCATGTCGTCGAACAAGCGGGCGGGGATGGAGAATATCCGCACGCTCGTGCGCTGGATTCTCTCTCTGCCTTGATGTGATCTCTGGCGGTTGGCGTTCTGCAGTTCGTGTAGCGCTAAAACAGTCTGGATTCCGTCGGTGTCAATAAGCTTCCCACGATAGTCGGCGGCATTTTTTTGTTTCCGACTTGCCGTGCCAGGGCTTTTTCTTTGTCTGTAAAATCTCCGGTTTTTTTTTGTTCGGAATGCGCTTATGCGCCCCGTAAAATAAGGCGATACTCATATTGCATGCGGCAATATGCCACATTCCTGCCATGCCTCGCTTAAGGCATTATTGCGCTGCTTCATGCGAATGAAGATTTTTGCTTTTGGCATTTTACGGAAAGATTCCTTATGAAAAAAAATCTCAAAGTTGCACTGTTTTTTGCCGGGATGGTTTCCCTTCCGGCGATGGCGCATGTCAGTTATACCGGTCGGGATTTCGGCACATTTGATGGGCTGAGTGCGCAATCCGGCACGATCGCCAATCAGGCAGCTACCGGGAACTACGGCTGGGCTGACGCGACTGATGCTGACTGGGGCGATAGCCACAAGGCCAAGTGGTATTCCTTCACCCTGACCCATGCCGCCAATGTGACAATTTCTGCTGCTGCCAAAGCCGACGCCACTGGCACCTCGGTTGGTGGTTTGTTGCCCGGATTCTCAATTTATTCGGGCAAGGCAGTCGCCTCTGCATACGATAATGCCTATCTGACCTGGCAATATCGCAAAACGCTCAGCCCGGAAACTGTCACGCCCGTCTGGAATGCCCCGTCCGGTACGAATATGTACGGTTCGCTCAAAACGGCG
>JBIKLY010000141.1:0-5226 GCA_044359525.1 Rhodocyclaceae bacterium
ACGAGGCCATCGTCGTGACCAACCCGGAAGTCTCCTCGGTGCGCGACTCGGATCGCATCCTCGGCATCATCCAGGCCAAGTCGCGGCGTGCCCAGTCGGACGGCGAACCGGTCAAGGAACACCTGCTAATCACCCGCTACTCGCCGAAGCGCGTCGACGACGGCGAAATGCTCTCCTACAAGGACGTGCAGGAAATCCTGCGCATCCCGATCATCGGCGTCATCCCCGAATCGGAGATCGTCCTGCAATCGTCGAACCAGGGTTCGCCGGCCGTCCACCTCGCCGGCAGCGACGTTTCCCAGGCCTACCTCGATGTCGTCGGCCGCTTCCTCGGCGAAACGCACCCGCTGCGCTTTGTCGACTACGAAAAACCCGGCCTGCTCAAGCGACTGTTCGGAGGGAAATAAGCATGTCCCTGTTCTCTCTCATCTTCGGCAACAAGCAGAAGACGGCGTCGATCGCCAAGGAGCGCCTGCAGCTGATCATCGCGCACGAGCGCAGCGACCAGGGCAGCAAACCCGACTTCCTGCCGGCCTTGCAGCAGGAACTGATCGCCGTCATCTCGAAGTATGTCTCGGTCAACCCGGACGACATCAAGGTCTCGCTGGAAAAGCAGGGCAACTACGAAGTGCTGGAAGTGAATATCGTCATGCCGGAACCCGGCAGCACGCGGTGAACGTTCTGCGCTTCACAACATCGTCACAACTGCGCCAGGGCAATCGCATTTAAACATCGCCCCCCAACGCAGAGGCGCAGAGATGACGCAGAGAAAGGCAAATCGTGCCCGTATTTTGTTTTCCTCTGCGTTTCCTCTGCGCCTCTGCGCCTCTGCGGTAGCTTTTAAAGTCAAATGCAATCGCCCTGACGACTACGCAATTGACTATTTTTTAGGCGGCAATCGGGGTAGAATTCCGCCCTTCCCTTGCACACCCCCTTGCTCGCCACCATGGACTTCGTCGGCTTTACGCTCAGGAACAATCTGTTTGTCGCACCGATGGCTGGCGTGACCGACCGTCCTTTCCGACAGCTTTGCAAGAAGATGGGCGCCGGGCTGGCTGTCTCCGAGATGGTCACCTCGAACTCGCTGCTCTACGGCAGCGCCAAGACGATACGGCGCGCCAATCACGACGGCGAAGTGGCGCCGATCTCGGTGCAGATCGCCGGCTCGATTCCTTCAATGATGGCGCAGGCGGCCCGTCACAACGTCGATCGCGGTGCGCAGATCATCGACATCAACATGGGCTGCCCGGCCAAAAAAATCTGCAACGTGATGGCCGGCTCGGCACTGCTCAAGGATGAACCACTGGTCGGCCAAATCCTCGCAGCGGTGGTCAATGCCGTGCCGGATACGCCGGTGACGCTGAAGATCCGCACCGGCTGGGACAAGAGCAACCGCAACGCACTGACCATCCTGAAGATCGCCGAGCAGTCCGGCATTCGCGCCCTGGCCATGCACGGCCGCACGCGCGCCTGTGGCTACACCGGCTCGGCCGAATACGAAACGATCACAGCAGTCAAAGCAGTAGCGCGCATTCCGATCATCGCCAACGGCGACATCACCTCGCCGGAAAAAGCGAAGTTCGTGCTCGACGCCACCGGCGCCGACGCCCTGATGATTGGCCGTGCCGCACAGGGCCGCCCCTGGCTGTTCCGCGAGATCGAGCACTACCTGAAGACCGGCACGCACCTGCTGCCGCCGCGCGTCAACGAAGTCCACGACGTGCTGCTCGCACATCTTGAAGACCTCTACGACTTCTACGGCATCGAAACCGGCGTGCGCGTCGCGCGCAAGCACATCTCCTGGTACACGCGCGGGCTGATCGGCTCGGCGGCCTTCCGCCACCGGATGAACCAGCTGCCGGACATCGAACTGCAACGACAGGCCGTCCAGGATTTCTTCCTGGGCCTCGCCGAGCACGACGAACACCTGAATTACATCCACACCGACCAAAATAACGACAGCGAGGAACTCGCAGCATGAAGCGGAGCAATGACATTTCAACCTGCGTGTACGGCGCGCTGGAAACCTATTTTCACCATCTCGATGGTGAAAAGCCGGCCGCCGTGTATGACATGGTGATGAAGAGCGTCGAGCGTCCGATGCTCGAAGTCGTCCTCAAACAGGCCGGTGGTAACCAGACCCTGGCCGCCGAAATGCTCGGCATCAACCGCAATACCCTGCGCAAGAAATTGGTCGATTACAAAATCGTATAGATTGCATGACTTTAACCCCCAACGCAGAGGCGCAGAGGTAACGCAGAGGTAACGCAGAGAAAACCGGTTTTGTCTTTCTCTGCGTTACCTCTGCGCCTCTGCGCCTCTGCGGTGGATTTTTAGCCTCAGAGAACTCCCCATGAAAATCCGTCAAGCCCTGATCAGCCTCTCCGACAAACGCGGCGCGCTCGAATTTGCCCGGGGCCTCGCCGCCCAGGGCGTCGCGCTCCTGTCCACCGGCGGCACCGCCAAGCTGCTGCGCGATGCCGGCCTTACCGTCACCGAGATCGGTGATTACACTGGCTTCCCGGAGATGCTCGACGGCCGCGTCAAGACGCTGCACCCGAAGGTGCACGGCGGCATCCTCGCCCGCCGCGACCTGCCCGAGCACCTGGCGACCATCGAGCAGCACGGCATCCCGATGATCGATCTGGTTTGTGTGAATCTCTACCCCTTCCGCGAAACGGTCGCCAAGCCCGGCGTGACGCTCGAAGATGCGATCGAGAACATCGACATCGGCGGCCCGGCGATGGTCCGCTCGTCGGCCAAGAACTACGCCGGTGTGGCCATCGTCACCGATCCGGAAGACTACGCCGCCCTGCTCACCGAGATGCAGACCAATGATGGCGCGCTGACCCTGGCGACGCGTTTCGGTCTGGCCAAGAAGGCCTTCACGCACACAGCACGTTACGACGCGGCAATCGCCAACTGGCTGACCGGTCTGGAAGAAGGCGCCGAAGCAAAGCCGGCCGAAGCCGCGCCCGTCCCGTCGACCTTCCCGGCCAAGCTGCAGCTGGCCTTCGATCGTGTCGAAGTTTTGCGCTACGGCGAGAACTCGCACCAGAGCGCCGCCTTCTACCGCGACACCCATCCGGTCGCTGGCAGCATCGCCGCCTACACCCAGCTGCAGGGCAAGGAGCTTTCGTACAACAACATCGGCGACTCCGATGCCGCCTGGGAGTGCGTCAAGACCTTCACAGCGAGTGTTGGTCAATTCGCCTGCGTCATCGTCAAGCACGCCAATCCGTGCGGCGTCGCGGTCGATGTCAATCTGCTGGCGGCCTACGAAAAAGCCTTCAAGACCGACTCGACCTCGGCCTTCGGCGGCATCATCGCCTTCAACGGCGAAGTTGGCCTTGACGTGGTCAGCGCCATGAACGAGCGCAAGCACTTCGTCGAGGTACTGATCGCTCCGTCCTTCACCGCCGAAGCCAAAGCCGCACTGGCCGGCAAGGCCAACCTGCGCGTGCTGGTCGTGTCGCTCAGTTCCCAACACTCACACGAACTCAACGCGCTGGAATACAAGCGTGTCGGCGGCGGCCTGCTGGTACAAACGGCCGACAATTTCACCGCCCAGGCCGGCGGCCTCAAGATCGTCACCAAGGTGCGGCCGACCGCACAACAGATCGAGGATCTACTGTTCGCTGAGCGTGTCGCCAAGTTCGTCAAATCGAACGCCATCGTCTTCTGTGGCGGCGGCATGACGCTCGGCGTCGGCGCCGGCCAGATGTCGCGCGTCGACTCAACCAAGATCGCCTGCATCAAGGCACAGAATGCAGGCCTCGACCTGAAGGGTTCGGTCGTCGCCTCGGACGCTTTCTTCCCCTTCCGCGACGGCATCGACGTCCTCGCCGCTGCCGGCGCCAAGGCCGTCATTCAGCCCGGCGGCTCGATGCGCGACGAAGAAGTGATCGCCGCCGCCGACGAACACGGTATCGCCATGGTTGTTACCGGCGCCCGCCATTTCCGTCATTAATTTCTCACCACCAAGACACAAAGGGCACCAAGTTTCACAAAGAAAAACTTGGTGCATCTTGGTGTCTTGGTGACTTGGTGGTGAAAGGGTTTTTATGAAGTTGCTCGTCATCGGATCCGGCGGTCGCGAACACGCCATTGCCTGGCGTCTGTCCAAAACGCCCGGCCTGCAGAAGATATTCGTCGCACCGGGCAACGCCGGCACGGCACGCGAGTACGAGCTGGAAAACGTGAACATCAGCGACCCGCTGGCGCTTGCTGACTTTGCCGAAAAGGAAGGCATTCACCTCACCGTCGTTGGCCCGGAAGCGCCACTGGCTGCGGGTGTCGTCAACATTTTCCGCGCCCGTGGTCTGAAGGTTTTTGGCCCGACCAAGGAAGCCGCACAGCTCGAAAGCTCGAAGGATTTTGCCAAGCGCTTCATGATGCGGCACAAGATTCCGACCGCCGCCTACGAGACGTTTTCCGACATCGCTGCGGCGCACGCCTACGTCGACGGCAAAGGCGCACCGATCGTCATCAAGGCCGACGGCCTCGCGGCCGGCAAGGGCGTTGTCGTCGCCATGTCGCTCGAAGAAGCGCATCAAGCCATCGACGACATGCTCTCCGGCAACAAACTCGGCGATGCCGGCGCGCGCGTCGTGATCGAGGATTTCCTCGACGGCGAGGAAGCCAGCTTCATCGTCATGGTCGACGGCAAGAATGTGCTGGCGCTGGCCTCCAGCCAGGACCACAAGCGCATCGGCGATGGCGATAGCGGCCCCAACACCGGCGGCATGGGTGCCTACTCGCCGGCACCGGTGGTCACCCCGGCGATTCACGCCAAAGCCATGCGCGAGATCATCATGCCCACCGTGCGTGGCATGGCCGCCGACGGCATTCCCTATACCGGTTTTCTCTACGCCGGTCTGATGATCTGCAAGGATGGCTCGGTCAAAACGGTCGAATTCAACTGCCGCATGGGCGACCCGGAAACACAGCCGATCATGATGCGCCTGAAGTCCAATTTCCTCACCCTGCTCGAACACGCCGTGGCCGGCAAGCTCGACCAGATCGACGCGGAGTGGGATCGCCGCGTCGCGCTCGGCGTCGTCCTCGCCGCCGCCAACTACCCCGACACGCCACGCAAGGGCGACGTCATCAGCGGCCTCCCGGAAGAGACCGAAGATGCGCACGTTTTCCATGCCGGCACCACCGACAAGGACGGCCAGATCGTCACCGCCGGTGGTCGCGTGCTGTGCGTCACCGCGCTCGGCG
>JBIKLY010000009.1:0-58268 GCA_044359525.1 Rhodocyclaceae bacterium
CTGCTGGTGTCGCGGCGCTGACCGGAGGAACAAAATCAGGTGGGTGCTGCCTTACCGGTAACATTCATCCTTAAAACCTCAGTCTGTCCACGAAAATCACGAAAGACACAAAATGAAACAACAGGTTGAGTTGAGTTAGCCACTCACCCTAAGGGTTGCGCTCTGCATTTTTTTATCTGTCTGATTTTTTCGTGCTTTTAGTGATTTTCGTGGACGAACTGCTTTTTCTAGGTTCATTTGCCGGCTGAAGAAAAAGATTGAAGATGAACTGGGCTGAATCTTACCTCCCGACCGTAGTGTGGCATTGGCACGCATTGCACGTATCCAACCCGCTGACTACGTACGATCACGCAACCACATCGATGGTGCGGTGACCGGTTTGTCCCCCTATTTAACGCACGGTCTGATCACGCTGCATGAGGTGCCCCGCCCCACGATTGCACGCTGCATCTGGGGCGCGCTTCGGCTCAGTCGATTTGCCGAATCGCCTATGCTAGGATCGGCGATGTGATTGAGCAGGCCGATAAGCAACCGACGAGTTGCCCTCGGCAGGACACCGGAGGGGAGGGGAAATGCGTAGTGAGATAGTGCCATGCGGCATATCAATACATGGCAACCCGGCGCAGACGCGGGAAATGCTTGCCAAGCTTCTGCAACAACACGGGTTGCATGAGGTAGTCGCGGTCATTGACGGCGAGAAATCAACCCGCTTCGCCCTGCAACCCGAAATCACTTTGGCTTGGATGCCCGATTTTGACACCAGCGGGCTTACCGGGCGGCTGAATCTTGACACCCACCAGACACAGGATGCGCTCGAAAAAGAAATTCTGATCACGCTGCTGGCCAGTCCCGTTTGCAAGGATTTCCCCAGTGCTGACGAGTTGATTGCGCACATTCATATCCGTCGCAATATTGTGACTTCCGGCCGGAAAACAGAACTCAACTTTGACACCGCCGCGGCCGAACGCCCGGATGACTGCTGGCGTTATGACGAAGCGCGCGGCTTTACCGTCAAGCCGGGGTGTTCGTTGATTCATGCCTTGAAGAAGGCAACCCAGCCAGAGCTTTCAGGACGCCTCTACGCCTTCTCCTGCTACCGCGCCACGGAGTACGTCATCTTGCTGGCCATCGCCAAGGAATTGGCTGTATGCAATCCGCCCTTGCTGAGCCAGTTGCAGGCTCAGTGCGAAATGAAGGTCATCCGTTCCGGGCAGTTCCACGATGTGTTCCTGCATGAATACGGTTCGCAGGACTCCCCCTTCCCGCCGAGCTATTACGTTCCGGGCGACCGGGTGTGGTTTCGCAATCCCGACCCGTCCTCCTCGGATGTGACGGGCTTCGAGGGCTCATGGGTGCTCTATTTGGGCGAAGGCCTTTTTACCAATTTCTGGAAACACAAGCACCCCTACACCCTGGCGGATAAATGCCTGGAGATTTACCACTGGCGGCATGGCGCTTGTCGAAACGCTGCCGGAGAACTGGTGATGGATGAGACCGTGGTTGAAAGCCGGGTAGCGGATTCACTGCGTGACAAGCATGAAGTCGCCCGGATCATGACTCAAATGATGCGTTGGCGCGATCCGAAAGATGTATACGAGAACGGCGGCTGTATCGACACCACCCGAGAAGGATCACGCTGGGTGTGCCCGGGAACCGCCGATCTTGTGTTGTCGCCGGTGTCTTATGAGTAGTTTTGCGTCAAGACAAAGCGCAACTCGAACCGCCGGTAGTTTTCCAAGATAAACACTTGCGGCATCCGCCAACTGCCGGTCAACTGTTGCCAGCGGGGCTTTGTCGACCTTGCCAGCGCTGCAAACGCTGGCAGATTTCTAACGTCAGTGCGGACTGATTCATCGTATAGAAGTGTAAACCCGGAGCGCCACCCGCGAGCAAGCGCTCACATAGCTCGGTCACCACATCCAGGCCGAAGGCGCGGATAGCGTCGGCATCATCGCCATACGCTTCAAATTTTCGGCGCATCCAGCGCGGCAGTTCGGCACCGCAGGCATCGGAAAAACGTGCCAGTTTGGAGAAACCGGCAATCGGCATGATGCCGGGAACCACGGGAATATCGACGCCGAGCGCGCGCACTTCGTCGACAAAGTGAAAGTAGGCGTCGGCATTGTAGAAGTATTGCGTGATCGCCGAGTTGGCACCGGCTTTGGCTTTTTTCTCGAAGGCGGTGAGGTCGTCGCGTGGCGAGCGCGCCTGCGGATGCCATTCCGGGTAAGCGGCCACTTCGAGATGGAAGTGATCACCGGTTTCGCTACGGATGAATTCGACCAGCTCGTTGGCGTAGCGGAACTCGCCGGCTTCGGCCATGCCGGAGGGCAGATCGCCGCGCAGTGCGACGATGCGGCGGATGCCAGCCGCTTTATATTCCTGCAAAATTTCGCGGATGTTGTCGCGGGTGGAGCCGATGCACGACAGGTGCGGCGCGGCCTGATAGCCGGCGGCGGCGATTTCCTTGACCGTGGCGAAGGTGCGCTCGCGCGTCGAACCGCCCGCGCCGAAGGTGACCGAGAAGAATTCGGGCTTCAAAACCGCCAGCTTGTCGCGCACGACACGCAGTTTTTCAGCGCCTTCCGGCGTTTGCGGCGGGAAAAATTCGATGGAAATTTCGGTGTGATTTTTGGTTTGGTTCATGGCTAATCCAGACAGCGCCCGACGATAATCGTCAGCTTTTTTTACCACCCAGCAGCAGCCCGGACAGCACGCCCGAGACGATGCTGTAGAGCAGCGCGCCGAACACTGCCGGCCAGAAACCGCTGACGATAAACCCTTCAAGCATCGAGCCGGCGAGCCAGAACATCAGGCCGTTGACCACGAAGATGAAAAGTCCGAGTGTCAGCAGCGTGACCGGCAGGGTCAGCAGCAACAACAGGGGGCGCAATATGGCGTTCACCAGCCCGAGTATCAGGGCCGCAAGCAGCGCCGAGCTGAACGAGGCGACGTGAATCGACGGCATCACGTAGGCCACGCTGAGCAGTGCAACGGCATTGAGCATCCAGAGCAGGATCAAGCGCATTTTGCCCCCTTTCTTGCTTAGTAACGGTACTGATCTGCCTTGTACGGGCCGTTAACCGGCACGCTGATGTAAGCGGCCTGCTGTTCGGTCAATACGGACAGTTGTGCATTGAGCGTCTTGAGCTGCAGGCGCGCAACCTTCTCGTCGAGATGCTTGGGCAGTGTGTAAACACCCACCGGGTAGTCGGCATTGCGCGTGAAAAGTTCGATCTGCGCAATCGTCTGGTTGGCGAACGACGAGCTCATGACATACGACGGGTGGCCGGTGCCGCAGCCGAGGTTAACCAGACGCCCCTTGGCGAGCAGGATGATGCGTTTGCCGTCCGGGAAGATCACATGGTCGACCTGCGGCTTGATCTCTTCCCACTGGTACTTCTCGATCGACGCGACATCGATTTCGTTGTCGAAATGGCCGATGTTGCAGACGATGGCCTGGTTTTTCATCGCCGCCATGTGGTCGTGCGTGATGACGTGGAAGTTGCCGGTGGTGGTAACGAAAATATCGGCCTTGTCGGCAGCGTATTCCATCGTCACCACGCGGTAACCTTCCATCGCCGCCTGCAACGCGCAGATCGGGTCGATTTCGGTCACCCAGACTTGCGCCGACAGCGCACGCATGGCTTGTGCCGAGCCTTTGCCCACGTCGCCATAACCGGCGATCAGCGCGACCTTGCCGGCGATCATCACATCGGTGGCGCGCTTGATGCCGTCGACCAGCGATTCGCGGCAACCGTAGAGGTTATCGAATTTGGACTTGGTGACGGAGTCATTCACGTTGATCGCCGGGAACTTGAGGTCGCCGCGCTGGTGCATCTGGTACAGGCGATGCACGCCGGTGGTCGTTTCTTCGGTGACGCCCTTGATCGCGGCCAGACGCACCGAGTACCAGGTCGGATCAATCGCCAGCTTGGCTTTGATCGACGCGTAGAGGATGGTTTCTTCTTCGGAAGTCGGCTTGGCGAGTACGGAAAGATCCTTCTCGGCCTTGGCGCCCAGGTGCAGCAGCAGGGTTGCGTCGCCGCCATCGTCGAGAATCATGTTCGAGTAACCACCATCCGCCCATTCGAAGATGCGGTGCGTGTAATCCCAGTAGTCGGTCAGCGACTCACCCTTGACGGCGAATACCGGAACGCCAACCGCGGCGATAGCCGCAGCCGCATGATCCTGCGTCGAGAAGATGTTGCACGAGGCCCAACGCACTTCGGCGCCGAGCGCGGTAAGCGTCTCGATCAGCACGGCGGTCTGGATCGTCATGTGCAGCGAACCGGTGATGCGTGCGCCCTTGAGCGACTGGGCGCCGGCGAATTCTTCGCGAATCGCCATCAGGCCCGGCATTTCGGTTTCGGCGATACGCATTTCCTTGCGTCCCCAGTCGGCGAGACCGAGATCGGCAATGACGTAATCTTGAGTGTTGGTAACAGCGTCAGCCACAGTAAAACTCCTTGATAACTGTGGCCGGGAGGGGAAGGACGGTGTGTGAGGTATCACAGATCAGGCTCACCCTACTTCCCATGCCCGGCACGGGTTGATTGGATGAGCGCCGTTTTACAATCCGAGCCTGAAGCTTTTGAACGGGAGTTCGATTGTCAGCTTTGCAGCGCTCCTCGGATGAGCGAATTATACGCCGGTTTTTAATTCCTGAAAGGGGGCGCAGAACCTGGCCGAAGGTCTGTTGCGCGCTGATGATAGAGCGCCGCCAGAACATCGGTCTGGCTCAAGGCGCCGACCACGTGGTTTTCTTCGTCCAGCACCGGAATCATCGGCGGGTGTGCAGCATTTGAGAGCAGCGCAGCGATTCTGGCGATGCTGTCAGTTGTACGTGCCACAACAGGCTTGTCCTGCATGATCTGGCCAACCACTTCCGGCCGCTCGCTGTGGCTTGCACCGGACGGGCGGAGCAACCGGCGTACGTTTTCTGCGACGCTCAGGCCAGGGTCGGGTGCGACGTGCTGGAGAAAATCATCGAGGGTCAGCAGACCGAGCAAACGCCGGCTGCGATCAACCACAGGCAGTGCCTTTAGGCGATGCCTGCGCAGCAGGGTCCAGGCGTCGTTCAGGCTGTCTCCATACTCGACACACCGCGGATCGCGCGTCATGATTTCTTCGCAGATACGCTTCTCGTGGCGTTCCAGAGCGTGTGCCGCAGCGCGTTCATAGACGTCGACGAGATCTTCCTCGCTGATGTCGAGGTAAGCATCGATCGAGGCCAGCGCGTGTTGCAGATCCGCATGCTCGATAGCCGACCGCCGAAGCGGCGCGGGAACGGCTTGCGAGAGCGGGGGCGACCCGACCGGATAGCGCCGGCCGGGCAGCAGGTTGTTGACGGCAACCACCGCAATCAGCATGGCGGTTATGTTCAGCATGACAGTCAGCAGCAAACCGGCGTGCGCGGCACCAAGAACGCAGACGATGGCCATCGCGCCCCCTGGCGGGTGAATGCAGCGCAGGCGCGCCATGACCCAGACCGAAAGTGAAACGGCGATGGCGATGGCCAGCGCTTCCGGCTGGATCCAGGTGCCGCACAGCCAGCCAACCAGTGCTGATAGCAACAGGCCAGCGGCCAGCGGCCAGGGTTGGCCAAGCGGACTGTGCGGCAGGGCGAACAGGATGATCGACGTTGCGCCCAAGGGCGCAAGCAGGTGGCTGACCTCAGCAGTGGCCGGAATAATCGCCAGGATCCCCTGCAGCAGAAGCATGCCGGCCAGCGCAGCGGCAGTGCTTCGCCAACGCTCGCTGGCGGAAAGTGCTGGCGCATCGGTAATCAGGTAGCGTCGCGCCAGCTGATGCAGTGTCGTCCTGACGGGGCGGGTGTTCTGGTGCATCAGCGCGCGGGGGGACGGAGAATTCTTGAATTTACCATGGCGTTCCAGGCAGGCCGGACCACAATTCATTGAGATCCGGGAAATTCCATTTCGCCGGATCTTCGCGCCCGGAAATTTTCTCTGGGCAACCGGTGCGTGAGAGGTCGACAACTTCCGGCTTGATTCGGGCGTTCGACTTTGTTGAGAAGAAAACCTTGACGCGCGGCGTCAGCAAGGACTTTTCGGCTTGTTCGACAACGATGCCGAGGCGTCCGGAGCTGAGCATGACCAATGAGCCGATCGGATAAATGCCAAGGCTTTTGACGAAGGCCTGAAAAATCACCGGATCAAAATGTCCCTTTGTCCACTCGGCCATCTTGCGCAGTGACTCTGCCGGATCCCAGCCGGCTTTGTAGGGGCGGTTGGAAGTGATCGCGTCATAGACATCACAGACCGCCCCCATTTTGGCAAACTGGCTGATTTCCGCATCCTTGAGATGTTTCGGATAGCCGGAGCCATCGGTCTTTTCATGGTGATGCAGGACCACATCAAGTGCTACCGGGTCAACACCAATACCTGCCAGCAGCATTTTGTAGCCTTCTTCCGGATGGCCTTTGATAATGGCAAATTCTTCATCGGTCAGCTTGCCCGGCTTGTTCAGCACATCCATGGGCATTGCCGCCTTGCCGAGGTCGTGCAGCAATCCGGCGATACCGGCTGACCGGATTTGTGCCTCGTCGAGATTGAGTTGTTTTGACAGCGCGATCATCAGTGCGCAAACGGCAACCGAGTGCATGTAAGTGTAGTCGTCGGCGGTTTTTAGTCGGGCGAGACTGATCAGGGCGCCCGGGTTGCGCGTCACCGAACCGGCAATTTCCTCGACCAGCCGCTGAGCGCTCACCGTGTCGACGATTTTCCCCATGCGCGCCTCGTTGAACATCGAGGTGACAGCCTGCTTGGATTTGGCGCAGATTTTTACGGCACGGGCGAGTTCCGCCGCTACTGGCGTTCGCTTGACTTCACGGACCTGCGTCGCAGCCAGCGTCAATTCGGCCTCAACCTGCGCTTCGGATTCGCTCTCCGAGATCGCCTGTTCGCCAACTGGCACATCCAAACCCTTGCTGCAATCAATCCAGACTTCCTTGATGCTGCTCGCAAGAATCGTGTCGATGTCCTTCGGGTCAGTGATGACAAAGCCAGTCCGCCAGAAAGGGTGCTCCATCCACGAGCCGCAAAACTCTTTGAGGTGCATGCCGACAGTGAGTTGGTGGACGCCGATTCGTTTGAGCATTGCGCTTGTTGCCGGAAGGTACGGTCGAATTTTCAGTCTATCCCGATTTCTCCGGACGCACAAAAAAAGAGGCCCGCAGGCCTCTTTTTCAGCAGAACCCCGTGCTTTACAAACCGGCGTCGGCGCGCAGTGCTGCAGCCTTATCGGTCGCTTCCCAGGTGAACTCCGGTTCGTCACGGCCAAAGTGGCCGTAGGCGGCGGTTTTCGTGTAGATCGGGCGCAGCAGGTCGAGTGCCTTGATGATTCCCTTCGGGCGCAGGTCGAAATGCGCACCGATCAGCGCGACGATCTTCTCGTCGGAAACCTTGCCTGTGCCGAAGGTGTTGACCATCAGCGAAACCGGCCTGGCAACGCCGATCGCGTAGGCAACCTGTACTTCGCACTTGTCGGCCAGGCCGGCAGCGACGATGTTTTTTGCCACGTAGCGTGCAGCGTAGGCAGCCGAGCGATCAACCTTGGACGGATCCTTACCGGAGAACGCGCCGCCACCGTGACGGGCAGCACCGCCGTAGGTGTCGACGATGATCTTGCGGCCGGTCAGGCCGCAGTCGCCATGCGGGCCACCAACAACGAAACGGCCGGTCGGGTTGACCAGATAGCGCGTACCGGCAGTCAGCAATTCCTTCGGCAATACCGGCTTGATGATCAGCTCGATCACCGCTTCTTCAATCTGCGCGTGCGAAACATCCGGGCCATGCTGCGTCGACACGACAACGGTATCGATCGAGACTGGCTTGCCATCAACGTATTTGACGGTGAGCTGGCTCTTCGCATCCGGGCGCAGCCACGGCAGGCGGCCGTCCTTGCGCACTTCGGCCTGACGCTGCATGATGCGGTGCGCGTAGTAGATCGGCAGCGGCATCAGCGACGGTGTTTCATTGCAGGCGTAACCGAACATCAGGCCCTGGTCACCGGCGCCCTGGTCGAGGTCGATGCCCTGGCCTTCATTGACGCCCTGCGCGATGTCCGGCGACTGGCGGTTGATCGCAGTGAGAATGGCACAGCTTTTGTAGTCAAAGCCGATATCGGAATCGGTGTAGCCGATGCGGCGCACGGTTTCCTGGGCGATTTCGCGATAGTTGATGTGTGCCTTGGTGGTGATTTCACCGGAGATGACGACCAGACCGGTGGATACCAGCGTCTCGCAGGCGACGCGACCGGTTGGATCTTCGGCAAGAATGCCGTCGAGGATCGAATCCGAAATCTGGTCGGCAACTTTGTCCGGGTGGCCTTCGGAAACGGATTCCGAAGAAAAAAGATATTCGCTAGCCATGTGCTCTGCTCCAAAAACAAAAACCCCGGTGTGGCAGCGTGGCCGGCTCCGGGGTTTGAGCAGACGACGCTTTAGCAGTATTTTGAGCGCTTTTTCGAAGCACTCTCCGCCCTGCAAGTTGTCCTGATTAACTCGGCGGATACATAATTCTACTTTTTCCACCGGTTGCCGGTCAAATCTGATGTCAATACGTTGTTAATAAGGTTGCTGCGTGATCCTTCTTTTTCGCTTTCTCAGCCGTCTCCCGCTCACCTGGTTGCACGCCATCGGCGCCCTGCTTGGCTGGTTGACCTGGCTTTTTTCGCCGACCTATCGCCGGCACATGCAGGAAAACCTGGAACTTGCGCTCGGCGCGGAAGGCGCGCGACGCGTGCGGCCGACGGCGATTGCCTCGGCTGGCAAGCAGATGCTCGAATTGCCGAAAATATGGTTGAATCCGCTGGAGGATGCTGCGGCGCGCGTCGTCAGGGTAAGTGGCTGGGACCTGGTTGAAACAGCGACCCGTGCGGGTAAGGGCATTATTTACCTGACGCCGCATCTGGGCTGTTTCGAGATCATTGCTCAGTATCTTTCGACCCACGCCCCGATCACCTGCCTTTACCGACCTCCCCGGCAAGCCTGGCTGCAGGCCATGATCGAGGCGGGGCGCATGCGCCCCCAATCACATCTTGCGCCGGCGAACCTCTCCGGCGTACGCATTCTGCTCAAGGCGCTGAAGCGCGGCGAGGCGGTTGGCATGCTGCCGGATCAGGCCCCGAAATTTGGCGAAGGGCGCTGGCTGGATTTCTTTGGCCGCCCGGCCTATACGATGACGCTCGCGGCGCGGCTGACCGAAAGCGGTGCTGCGGCGATCATGGTCTGGGTCGAACGCTTGCCGGCCGGCGCTGGGTACCATTTTCATCTGCAAGCACCAACGCAGCCATTCAGTGGCACGACCGAAGAACGTGCGCAACAGATCAATCACGAAATCGAACATCTGATCCGACAATGCCCCGAGCAGTATCTGTGGGGATACAACCGCTACAAGCGACCGAAAGGCGCTGACGCGCCTCCAGCAGGGCCGGGAACTTCCTGATGCAGCTTGCCTTTTGTCTTTACAAATATTTCCCCTTCGGTGGCCTGCAGCGTGATTTCTTGCGCATCGCACTGGCCTGCCAGGCGCGCGGACACGCCATCCGCGTCTATATGCTGGAATGGCGCGGCGAGGTTCCCGAAGGATTTGAAGTCGTGCACGTTCCGGTCAAGGCGCTGACCAACGCGCGGCGTTACGCAAAGTTCTCCACCTGGGTCGGACGCGACCTCGCCAGCCGTCCCGCCGACCGGGTGATCGGTTTCAACAAGATGCCGGGGCTCGACGTCTATTTCGCCGCCGACCCCTGTTTCGAGGACAAGGCACGCACGCTGCGTAATCCGCTCTACCGTTTCTCGGCGCGCTACCGGCATTTTGCCGCCTACGAAAAAGCCGTCTTCGACCCCGCCAGCCGCACTGAAATCCTGATGATCTCGGCACTGCAACAGCCGCTCTTCGTCAAGCATTACGCGACGCCGGAATCGCGCTTCCATTTGCTGCCGCCGGGCATTTCGCCGGATCGCCGGGCGCCGGCCAACGCCGCTGAAATTCGCGCCGGCTTCCGTGCCGAGTTCGGGCTGGCGGAAAACGATCTGCTGCTCGTGCAGATCGGCTCGGGGTTCAAGACCAAGGGGCTGGATCGCAGCCTGCAGGCGCTCGCCAGCCTGCCCCAAGCGCTCAGGTCGCGGACGCGATTGATCGCCATCGGCGACGACGACCCCAAGCATTTCCAGCTGCAGGCGCGCGCCCTCGGGCTGGCCGAGCGCGTCAGCATCCTGCGCGGGCGCAGCGACATCCCGCGTTTCCTGCTCGGCGCCGACCTGCTGGTGCATCCGGCGTACAACGAGAACACCGGCACCGTCCTGCTCGAAGCGCTGGTTGCCGGTCTGCCGGTGCTGGCGTCGGCGGTCTGCGGCTACGCGCATTACATTGTCGAGGCCGAGGCCGGTCAGCTGATTGAGGAACCATTCGCGCAAGCGGCGATGAACCGCCTCCTCCATGAAATGCTCAGCGACGATGCAGCGCGTGCAGACTGGCGGCGCAACGCGCTGGCTTTTGCCGGACACGCCGACATCTACAGCAACGCCGAGCGCGCCGCCGACATCATCCTGCAGGAACGCCCGTGAGCGCGCCGACCTTGTTTCTTGACCAGCCGTTCGCCGCGCTGTGGTCCGGCCGCGACCCCTTCGTCGCCGTCGAAGCGCTTGATGGACAGGTTTTCCGCGAACTGGAGGCGCGCCGCACCCTGCGCACCGAGGTCGCCGGGCGCGGCTATTTCGTCAAGATCCACCGCGGCGTCGGCTGGCGCGAGATATTCAAGAACCTCGTTTCACTGCGCCTGCCGGTGCTCGGTGCGCAGAACGAATGGCTGGCCATCGCGCGCCTGACCGAACTCGGCGTCGACACCATGCGCGCCGTCGCATTCGGCGTGCGCGGCGGCAATCTAGCGGCGCAGCACTCCTTCATCGTCACCGAGGAACTGGCGCCGACGATCAGCCTCGAAGACTATTGCCGCGACTGGCGCACGCAACCGCCGGCGCCGCGTTTCAAGCGCGCGCTGATCGACCGCGTGGCGACGATGGCGCGGCGCATGCACGAAGGCGGCGTCAATCACCGCGATTTCTACATCTGCCATTTCCTGCTGCACCTCGATCCGGCGCCGAACACCGATGCCTTCAAGCTGTCGCTGATCGACCTGCACCGCGCGCAGGTTCGCGCGCAGACGCCGCGCCGCTGGCGCGACAAGGATCTGGCGGCGCTCTATTTCTCAGCGCTGGAGATCGGCCTGACGCAGCGCGATTTCCTGCGTTTCCTGCGCGCCTATTTCGCCGCGCCGCTGCGCGCCACGCTGCAGTCCGAAGCGCCGCTGTTACAGCATCTGGCCAGTGAATCGCAGCGCCTGCAGGCGCGTTTCACGCGCAAATTTGCCCCGGGAGCGGCGTCATGAGCACCTGGCATTTCAATGCCGACTATCGCGGCGGCACGGCCGAGCGTCTGTTCGGCGACATCGACACGGTGTTTGCGCTGGAAGGCGAAGCGATCACCAAAGACCCGTTAAGCCGCGTCCTGCGCGTCACCGCCGACAGCAAGCGCTACTACGTCAAGCGTTATGTCGGCAACGGCAAGAACATCGTCCGCCGCTGGTTCGGCCTGCGCGGTCTGCTCGGACCGCAGCGCGTGCGCAAGGAATGGGAAAACCTGCTGGCTTTTCGCGCCTGGGGAATTCCGACGGCAACACTGGTTGGCTATGGCCTGCAACGCCGTTTCGGCAGTTTTGTACGCGGCGCGCTGATCACCGAGGAAATCCCGGATACCGCTGATCTGGCCAACATGGCATACAACAACGACCCCCGCCTGCGCGACCGGCGCTGGGTAGCACACGTCCTGCGCCAGGTCGCCGCCATCACACGCAAACTGCATAATGCCGGATTCGCGCACAACGACCTGAAGTGGCGCAATCTGCTGGTCGATGGCGGTGAGCTACCGACCGTTCACCTGATTGACTGCCCGAGCGGCGGCTACTGGTGGGGCGTTTTCCTGCAGTACCGCATGATCAAGGACCTCGCCTGCCTCGACAAGGTCGGCAAATACCAGCTGTCGCGCAGCCAGCGCCTGCGCTTCTATCTCGATTACGCCGGGCACCGGCGCTTGACCGCCAAGGACAAGCAGGACATTCGCAAGATCCTGAAATTTTTCGCGGGGCGCGAATGAGCGCGCCGACCACCCTCGCCAACGCCGCGCCCCTGCTCGACGCAAGGCAGCTCGTCGCGCAGGGGCGCCAGCCCGGGGTGCCGTTCCGCATGGCGCTGGCGGACGGACGCGAGCTGACGATGCTTAATCTGTTGCGCGTTTTACCGGGCAAGCGCATCGTCGGCGAGGCGCTGCTCGACGGCCAGCGCGGGCTGGCCAAGCTGTTCATCGCGCGCGGCAGTGCACGGCACTGGACACAGGAACAGGCGGGGATCGCCGCCCTGCAGCGGGCCGGCGTGCCGACCCCCGGTCTGCTCGCCGCTGCGCCGCTGGCCGGCGGCGGCCATGCCTTGCTGAGCGAATTTCTGGCGCCCGCCGAGAGCCTCGACCAGGCCTGGTCGCGCCAATCGGCGCGGCCCGCCGGCCACCCCGAGGCGCTGGCCGTGCTGCTGCCGGCCTTCGCCATGCTCGGTCGCCTGCATGCCGCGGGGCTGGTGCAGGACGACCTGCACCTCGGCAATTTTCTGCAGCATGATGGCCGCCTGTTGGTCATTGATGGCGACGCCGTGCAGGCCATCACCCCGGGCCAGCCGCTCGATGCGCCGCGCGCCGTGCGCAATCTGGCGATTCTGTTCGCCCAGTTGCCAACCGGCTGGGATACGCAGCAGAGCTCCCTGCTTGCCGCCTACCATAGCGGCGGCGGGCGCTTTGCCGAAGCGCCAACGAGTCTGCAGGACGAAATTTCGCGAGTCAGAGACTGGCGGCTGAAGGATTTTCTGGCCAAGACGGTACGCGATTGCACGCTGTTTTCGGTACGCCAGAGTCTTTGCCGCTTCGTCGCCGTAGCGCGGCAACAGGCGCCGCTGCTCGCGCCGCTGCTTGCGGCACCGGACGCGTCGATCAGCCAGCACGCGGTGCTCAAGGACGGGGGAACCTGCACCGTCGTGCGCGCCGAATCGGCCGCCGGCCCGCTGGTCATCAAGCGCTACAACCTGAAAAACCTGCGTCACGCCTTGGCGCGTTCATGGCGACCGAGTCGCGCTTGGCATTCGTGGCGCGAGGGGCATCGCCTGCGCTTTCTCGGCATCGCGACGCCGGCGCCGCTGGCCCTGATCGAGGAACGCATCGGGCCGCTACGCCGCCGCGCCTGGCTGATTACCGAGTTTTGCCCCGGTCCCAATCTGCTGGCGCATCTGTCGGCCGAGCGCGAACCGCCGCCCGCCGAGGCGCAGGCGATCGGCGCGCTGTTCCAGTCACTGCACGCGCTGCGCATCAGCCACGGCGACCTGAAAGCGACGAACCTGCTATGGCACGACGGGAAGGTTTTTGTCATTGATCTCGATGCCACCGTGCGGCATCGTTCTCCGACTGCCTACGCCCGTGCCTGGCGGCGCGATCGCGCGCGCCTGCTGCGTAACTGGCCGGCCGCGTCGGCACTGCATCGCTGGCTCGAGGAAACGCTGCCGCCTGCCTGAAGCAACGGTCTCAGAGGCTGTGAATAAACCTAAGCCGGACAAAACGTAAAAACAAAAGGGCTTTACCGCAGAGGCGCAGAGGCGCAGAGGCGCAGAGGCAACGCAGAGAAAACCTGTTTTTCTCTGCGTGGGTTTTCTCTGCGCCTCTGCGTCTCTGCGGTGATGTTTTTGAATTTTTCACAAGCGCTCAGGCGGCGTTCGGCGCGGTTTGTTCGGTGGCTTCGTCCTGGAACTGCATGGCGTGCAGACGGGCGTAATGCCCGTTGCTGGCCAGCAGCTCGCTGTGGCTGCCGCGTTCGACGATGCGCCCCTGATCCATCACCAGGATGACATCGGCCTTTTCGATGGTGGACAGGCGGTGTGCGATGACCAGCGTCGTGCGGCCGGCCATGACATGGTCGAGGGCGCTCTGGATGTGGCGCTCGGACTCGGTGTCGAGGGCTGAGGTTGCTTCGTCGAGAATCAGGATCGGCGCGTCTTTCAAAAGCGCGCGGGCGATCGCCAGACGCTGGCGCTGGCCGCCGGAGAGCAGGACGCCGTTTTCGCCAACCAGCGTCTCCAATCCGCCCGGCAGGCGTTCGATGAACTCGCTGGCATAGGCCGCCGCTGCGGCTTGCTCGATGTCGGCGCGCGGCGCTTCGGAAAGATCGCCGTAGGCGATGTTGCAGGCAATCGTGTCGTTGAACAGCACCACCTGCTGGGTGACCAGCGCGATGTGCCGGCGCAGGTTGCGCAGCGTGTAGTCCTCGACATCGACGCCGTCGATCAGGATCTGCCCCTGCTCATGGTGATAGAAGCGCGGGATCAGGTTGGCCAGCGTCGACTTGCCGCTGCCGGAACGGCCGACCAGGGCAACCATCTGCCCGGGTTCGACCGAGAAACTCACCTGGTCGAGAACGCGCTGTTCGCTACCAGGGTAAATGAAAGTGAGATCCTTGACCTCAAGGCGGCCGGCAACGCGCTCACGCTCGACCGTTCCCCGGTCGGGTTCAGGCAGCTCGTCGAGCTGGGCGAAAATGCTCTCGGCGCCGGCCAGCCCTTTCTGGATCGTGCCGCTGACTTCGGATAGCTGGCGGATCGGTTTTGGCAGCATGCCGGCCGCCGTGATGTAGGCGACCAGATCGCCGGCCGACGCGTCGCCGCGCAGCAGCAACACGAGAAAGAGGACCACGGCCATTGCGGAAAAAGTCACCAGCTGCAGCGCGGGAGTGAAGGTGGCGCCGGTCTTGACCATGCGCAACTGCTTGGCGTTGTTGTCCTCACTTGCCGCCCTGAAGCGGCGTGCTTCGTAGTCCTCGCCGCCAAAGCTGCGCACCACCCGGTAGCCCTGAATGGTTTCCGAGGCAATATGTGTCAGGTCGCCCATTGAGGTCTGGATTTTCTTGCTCTGCTTGCGGAACTTGCGGCTGGCGCTGCTGACCATGATGCCGATGATGGGCAGGATGGCGATCATGATCGCAGTCAGCTTCCAGTTCATCCAGAGCAGGTAGCCGAACAGGAAAACGACAGTCAGGCCCTCGCGAATGACCACCTTGATGGCGTCCGTCGCCGCACCGGTGACCATGGTCACGTTGTAGGTGATGCGGGAGATCAGGTGGCCGGAGTTCTGCTGGTCGAAATAGGCGTTCGGCAAGCGCAGGAGACTGTTGAACAACGCGATGCGCAGGTCGTTGACCAGCCCCAGCGAGACGCGGGCCAGGTAATAGTTACCGAGGAAAGAGCCGACGCTGCGCCAGACAATGATGATCACCAGCAGGATGGGAACGCCATACATCAGCTGCACGCTGCCAATCAACGGCAGTGAATGGTGGGTGGTTGCAGCAGGTGCGCCGAGCCCGTCGACAAAGTATTTGAGCACGGCAGCCATCATCGGCTGCGACGAGGCAAAGATCAGGTAGCCGACAATGCTGATGGCGAAAAGCCCGATGAATGGACGCAGATAGCGCAGCAGTCGGAGGTATATTTTTAGTGAAGAGGCTGGTTTTGAGCTGTCTTGCGGCATGAGCGGGCGCTTTCTGATGCGACTTGCGAGCCTGGAATCCGGACGCCGGAGTTTAACATGCCACTATCTGCACGCTTCACTGGCCCCCGGTCCCTTGGGGTTCGAGTTTTAAATACCTTCGCTCTGAGGGTGTGACGCTCAGCTCCTGTCCGGGATTAAATCGCTGCGCTTCCCCCGGCCATACGCCGGATTGCCTGTCGCACTTCGGCCGACAGTACCAGTTCGGCATGCGCCAGTGGCGTCGTGATGCGCTGGTCAAAATGCAGCCGACCGGCTTCGTCCTCGCGCAATAAATCGGCCTCGATCAGATTGGCGATCAACGCGACGAACATCGTTTTTTCCGACAACTCTGGGGTGTTGAATTCGTAGAGCAGTGAAAGGCGCTGTGCCAGCAAATGACAATCGTCTTCCAGCGTGCGTCGCGTCAGGCTGCCCGAGCCGCAGCGTTGCAGCAGGGCAAGGGTGAGAAAGTGGCGCTCCAGCGTTGGCCGCATCGTCTCGCCAAATAAACGCAATTCGGCAAACTCCTGACTGTTGGCTTCAGGCGCGGCCAGCCGGCCGGAGTCGGCAGAACGGCGCAGCAGGCCACGTTGGACGAAGACGGCGAGCACTGTTTCGATGGCTGCTGGCAATTCATCGACCGAGCGGCGCAGGAAAAATTCGGCGCGCATCAAGCCGTAAATCCCGCTGACCGCCTCGATCACACGACTCGTGTCAAGGCGGCGATTATGGCTCAGCAGACAGGCAATCAACGCCGGCAGGGCAAAAAGATGCAGGACGTTGTTGCGAAAATAGGCAAGCAGGGGCGCCTGCCCTTCGGTGACGCGGATCAGGTCGCCCAGCGGGTGCGTCAGGCGCTCGACGATGCCGAGCCGTTCGCCGTAAGCGATGATTTGCCGGGCATCCAGCGAGCAGGGGGTAGTCACCGGAGAGTAGGGCGCGTCGGCAACGAGCGTCTGATAGTGGGCGAGCAAACGCTGCAGCCCTTGTTCGTCGGCCGTATGCCGGGGCGTTGCCAGCAGGGTGAGCGCGATCAGGTTGACCGGATTGAGTACCGCCGCTTCGTTGATGCGCCGTGCCAGTTCGGCAGCGGCGCAGCGCGTGGCGTCACGCGGCCAGTCCGTCGCCGAATCGACAGGCTCTGCCGCCCAGCCGGGACGATGCTGATCGAGAAAACCAGCGAGCGGCAGCGGTTCGCCGAAATTGACATGTACCTTGCCAAACACTCTCTTGATCTTGCGCACGCTCTGTAAAACACCCCACAGGGATTCGCTCTGCTTGGGTTTGCCGGCCAGCTCGCCGATGTAGGTGCTGCCCTCGATGATCTTTTCGTAGCCGATATAGACCGGAACAAAAACCAGCGGCCGCGTGTGCTCGCGAACGAAGCTGCGCACCGTCATGCCGAGAATGCCGGCCTTCGGCATCAGCATGCGGCCGCTGCGGCTGCGGCCGCCCTCAATGAAATACTCCAGCGGAAAGCCGCGCGCAATCATCAAGTGCAAGTACTCATGGAAAACCGCCGCATAGAGCGGTTCGCCCTTGAAGCTGCGGCGCAGGAAGAAAGCCCCGCCACGGCGCAGCAGACTGCCGATGATCAGCAGGTTGAGATTGGCTCCCGCCGCAATATGCGGCGGCGTCAGGCCGTTGCGATGGATGATGTAAGAGAGCAGGAGATAGTCGATATGACTGCGGTGGCAAGGCACGTAAACAATGCCCTGGCCGGGGGCGATGCGCGTCACCACCTCAATGTTGTGCAGCTCGACGCCATCGTAAAGACGCGTCCACAACCAGGTGAGAAAGAGTTCCAGCGCGCGCACCACGCCGTAGGAATAATCCGAGGCAATCTCCAGCGCAAAACGTCGCGCCCGCTGTTCAGCTGCCGTCGCCGTGATCTCCAAACGCGCCGCTTCGCCGGCAATCGCCGTGCGCACCGGCGCCGACTCAAGCACCGCATCGACCTGCATGTTGCGATGTGACAGGTCCGGCCCGATGGCCATCTGCCGTTGACGGCGAAAATGCACGCGCAAGACGCGCGACAGCTTGCGCACCGCACTCGCTTCGTCGAGCCCACCCTGCAACAGCTCGCGCAAGGAAATCGGCGGATTGAAGCGAACCAGTACATGACGGCCATGCACCAGAATGGCGAGAAACTGGCGCAACGGCCCCGGCGCACGCCAGGTTTCGGAAAAGAGTGCTTTAAGAATGGACTCCTGCTTGTCCGGACTGCGCCCCCAGAGGATCACCACCGGCACCAGCTGAACATCCAGCGCAGCATCGGCCACCGCCTCGCGCACCAACCCCTCAAGCAGCGGCGAATGCGCATTGCGCTCGCGCGCCGTGCTGACGACCGCCCGGCTTCGATTCAGGAAAAAGAAGGAGCGCGCTGACGACAGCCCGCCAAAACGAATCGACGCCTCGGCCGGCGGTAGACCGGCATGCCTTGATTCCTGGAAGAGCACCAGCAAGTTCGACAGATGCCGGTTCTGCAGGACGTAGCAAACCGGCCTGGCCGGATCAAGGCCCAGCGCCGCCGTCTGCTCGGGAAAAACCGTCGTGCGCACCCAGGCGTACAGCAAGCGGCGCGCCAGCGGGATGAACCAGCCTGAAACGTCGAAGAAACGATTGAGCGAAGCCGCCATATGAGCCGTGGCGCTATTGTCAGTCGCAACGACTGCAGGCGGCAGCGCGATAAAAAACGTGGATTCGTGGAGTGATTTTGTCTTCCAGGGTGCGGGCGATAACCCGCATGTCGTACTCCGTTTGCAGGTTCAGCCAGAAGCGAGGCTCCATGCCGAAAAACAGCCCTAGGCGTAGTGCCGTATCGGCGGTAACCGGACGCGTATCGTGCACCAGTTCGCTGATGCGACTGGGGTGGCGGCCACTGGCGCTGGCCGACCGCAATGCCATCATGGATTACATCGCCGAGGGCAACCCGACGGCAGCGCTGGCGCTGGACGAGTAACAATCACCATAGTACCCGCAGGCCGGTGTGTTGATTGCTCACAATCTTACGGTCGCGGCTAACCAGCGTGTAACCGAGGGAAATGGCTTGCCAGACCAGCATGCGATCGAATGGGTCGCGGTGCTGTGGGTCGACCGGTAGTCTGGTGAAACTTGCGGCCAGGCGCGGGTCGAGCGGTAGCAGGTCGAAACCCTGTTGCTGGGCGGCGTCGACCAGTGTTTCTGGTGTGGCACCCTGCAAGGCCAATTTTCCTAGCGCCGTTTTGATGGCGATTTCCCAGAATGAAATTGCACTGACTGCAACCTGGGCGGATGGATCGATGATGGCTGCGCGGGCAACGGGCGAGAGCTGATCCGGTTCGATAATGGACCAGAGCAGCGCATGGGTGTCGAGCAGGAACTTCACGCGCTGAGCAGTTCTTCATCGGTGATGGCGAAATCCGCAGCGAAGCTGACGCTGGCTACCCCGGCCAGCGTGCCCAGTTGGCGCGGTTGGTGGGCGGGTAATTGTTCATAGGGAATTAGCGCGGCGACCTTTTCCTGATTGCGGCCGTAGGCGACGACGATGGTTTCCCCTGCTCGCACCGAGTCGATCATTTCGGAAAAACGAGCCTTGAATTCGCCAACTTGAATGGTTTGCATCGTGTGCCTTCAAAGCGGTTTCTGATGACTTGATCCTAGTGCTCTTGCTATATCGTGTCAAGTTGTCAAGTTGTGTTCTGCTCGTGGTCTGAACCCGAATGCGAATGTTTTGCTGAGCAACAGATAGGACGTAGGGTGCCAATCAGATCAATTCACCCCATTGATGCGCATTGATGTAGTTTTGATCTTTTCTCGTTGGTGGTTACAATAACCACCATGAACAGCAAGCAGATCATTAAGCAACTGGAGTCGGATGGCTGGTTTCTGGCGCGAGTCAAAGGCTCGCATCACCAGTTCAAGCATCCCGAAAAACCGGGCTTGGTGACGGTCAAGCACCCTGACAGCGACATCCCCGCCGGTACGCTGAACAGCATTCGCAAGCAGGCGGGTTGGAAATAGGAGCTTGTCATGCGTTTTCCCGTTGTGCTGCATTCAGACGATGGCGTCCGCTTCGGCGTGACGGTTCCCGATCTGCCCGGTTGTTTCTCCGCTGGCGATACCTTTGACGAGGCACTGGATTCGGTTCTTGAGGCGATCGATCTGCACCTGGAAGGCATTGTCGAAGAGGGCGGCGAGGTGCCGGTACCGCACGCCATTGCCGAACATCGCGCCAATTCAGACTTCGCCGACGGCGTGTGGTCGGTTGTTGAGGTGGACGTGGCACGCTTTGAAGGTAAGGCCGAGAAGATCAATATCACTCTGCCGCGCCGACTGCTGACAAAGATCGATAATTACACCCGTGCCCATGGTGAGACGCGGTCCGGTTTTCTGGCAGAGGCGGCACGGCTAGCCATGCGGTAGCCAGCGGTAGCCAGCGGTCGCCCAAAAAAAGCAGCCCGGCATCATCTTGATGGCCGGGCTTCTTTTTAACTTATCCCCAGTCCATCAAGGAGACTTAGAGCCGGTGGGCGAAGGTGGAGCAATGGTGTCACGAAAACCGTGGTCTGTCCCCGGTTCGGTTTTGTTGCGCTCGCGCCCCGTGCTAACGACCGCGCGGCTTCGATTCAGAAAGAAAAAGGAACGTGCCGACTGCAAACCGCCAACGCGTATCGGCGCCTCGGCCGGTGGCAGGCCGGCGAGCCTCGATTCCTCGAAAAGCACCAGCAGGTTCGATAGATGCCGGTTCTGCAGGACGTAGCAAACTGGCCTGTCCGGATCAAGCCCCAGCGTTGCTACCTGCTCGGGGAAAACCGTCGTGCGCACCCAGGCGTACAGCAGACGGCGCGCCAGCGGGATGAACCAGCCTGAGATGTCAAATAAACGATTGAGGGACGCAACCATCGGAACTCATGGTGCTATTGTTTGGCGCAACGACTCAGGCAGCAGCGCGATGAAAAACGCGGATTCTCGGAGCGATTTTTTCTTGAAGGGTACGGGCGGTAACCCGCATGTCGTACTCCGTTTGCAGGTTCAGCCAGAAGCGGGGCTCCATGCCGAAAAACAGCCCCAAGCGTAGCGCCGTATCGGCGGTAATCGGACGCGTTCCGTGCACCAGTTCGCTGATGCGACTGGGGGACACGTCGATGTCGGCCGCAAGCTGACGCGCCGTAATTTTCATCGGCTTCATAAAGTCCTCCAGCAGAATTTCGCCGGGGTGAATTTCGTCAAGTAGTTCAGCCATGTTCAGCTCCTAGTGGTAGTCCACAATTTCAACCTGGTGCGCACCATCCTCACGCCAGACAAAACACACGCGCCATTGATCATTGACGCGGATGCTGTGCTGTCCTTTGCGGTCGCTTTTCAGGGCTTCGAGCTGGTTGCCTGGAGGAATCCTCAAGCTGGCCAGCTCGGTGGCGGCATGCAGTTGCAGTAGCTTGCGTCGCGCCACGCGCTCAATATTCCTGAACCGGGGCACGCCCTGACTATTGAAAAGCGTTTCCGTATCGGGGCAGGCGAATGAATGAATCATAGTTTATGATATTCTGCGTCAAAGAATCTGTAAAGCAGATTTACTGCCGTATCATCGGAAGAAAGGGAGCGGCCAGCTGCAATATGTTCGGAAATTGAGTCTTATTGATCCATAAAAAAGAATGCGACCCTTTTGACTTTCACACTTGTAATGTTTGGCAGCATTTTTAATCCATCCGGTGATAGTCGTCGTTGAAGAAGAGGTAGGCGTCAAGGCAGGTGCGGGAGGGGGCGGCCCAACATGCCGGAAGAATAGCATGAGCAATATATTCAGAGAATGGCCTCTTTTCCGTTCCCACCTTTGCGGTGATCGGTTGATTTTTACAGCCGTTCATTCCTCCTCGACGCGCGGCGCTTTGTGCTGCGTCGCCAGTTGTTGCTGCACCGACGGCGGCACCTGACAGATCAGCAAAAGAGCCAGCTTCGCATTGTTTTTCCGAAGAAATTAATGCGAAGCCGCCCCTTTTGATTTGCTGACCTCATGTTGCCATCACCAGCCCGGCGGGGTCTTCCCGTTGCATTCCTGGCCACTGCCGCGGCAAATTTCGACGCCCCCGGAGGTCGAGCATTTCCACCTGCACTGCTTTTGAGTTCCTGACTAATCGGTCGCTTGCACGTGGTTACCTTTGCCTTGCTGGTCTTGCAGTCGTAGGTGGCCTCGGATGTTTTTTCTGGCGCGGTCTGTTCTGCCGCGGCGGCAGGGGACAACAAGGCGGTGTGAAGCAACAGGAAGGCGCTTGCGGCTAGAAGTGCGGATGCGAGTTTCATGGCTATCTCCTCCATAACAGGGTTGCCTTGAAGGAAGCGTCCGCCGGACAACCCTGAACGGCGTGATCAAAAATAATCCAAAAGCAAAAGCGGCCAAGCTCAATTTTTCTCGCCTTCGCGAAGTCAAGGCAATCGGCCCGCCCCCGTCCGCCAGCTCATTCCTCCTCAACACGCGACGCCTTGTGCTGCGTCGCCAGTTGTTGCTGCACCGACGGCGGCACCTGCGCGTAGTGCGAGAAATGGATGCTGTAAGCGCCTTGCCCGCCGGTCAGTGATTTCAGGCGCGACTGGTAGTCGTCGAGTTCGGCGAGCGGCACCTGGCCGGTGATCGCCGTCGCGCCCACACCGCGCGGCTGTGTTCCAGTAACGTGGCCGCGTTTGCTGGCCAGATCGCCGGTGAGATCACCAATCGATCCTTCCGGCGCCAACACTTCAATATCGACCAGCGGCTCCAGCACAATCGGGCCGGCGGCGCGTATCGCTTCAACCGTGGCCTTGCGCGCGGCGGTAAAGAAAGCGATGTCCTTGCCATCAACCGCGTGCGATTTGCCGTCATACACGGTGACGCGCAGATCCTGCACCGGGAAGCCGCCGACGACGCCATCAGCTACCGCCTGACGCACGCCTTTCTCGACCGAGACCATGAACACGCCGGGAATGGCGCCACCTTTGACGATATCGACCAGTTCCAGCCCGGCGCCCCGTTCAAGCGGCTCAACGCGCAGCGCGACTTCGCCGAACTGGCCGGCACCGCCGCTTTGTTTCTTGTGCCGGCAATGCCCTTCGCCAAAAGCGGTAATCGTTTCGCGATAGGCGATCTGCGGCGGCTTGGTGTCGAGCTCCAGCTTGAACTGCTGCAGCATGCGCGCCAATTTGGCACGCAGGTGCATTTCGCCCAGACCGCGAATCACCGTCTCGTTGCTCGTCGGGTGCCGCTCAACCTTGAAACACGGGTCTTCGAGCTCGAGCTTGTGCAGGATTTCAAACAGGCGCTGCTCGTCGTTCTTGCGCCGCGTCTCGACCGCCAGTCCCTGCATCGGCTGCGGGAATTCGAGCGGCGTCAGATGAATATGATCCTCGTCGTGCGAATCGTGCAGCACACAGTCGAACTCGATCTCGTCGACCTTGGCCACCGCACCGATATCACCCGGCACCACCGCCTCGACTTCAAGGTACTCCTTGCCCTGCAGGCGATAGAGATGGCCGACCTTGAACGGACGCCGGGCGTTGCCGACGAACAGTTGCGAATCCTTTTTCACAGTGCCCTGATGCACGCGGAAGACACCCAGCTTGCCGATGAACGGGTCGCTGACCACCTTGAAGACATGGGCCAGCACGTGTTTCTCGGCATCCGGCTCGGCCTGAAAAGCCTCGGTTTCCGGGCTGTGTGGCTTGCTGCGATAGAAAGGCGGCGGATTGCCCTCGGCCGGATTCGGCGCCAGCTTCGCCAGCACGTCGAGCAGTTGCGGAATGCCGGCACCGGTTTTCGCCGAGACAAAAAGAATCGGGATCAGATGCCCGGCACGCAGCGCCTTCTCGAAAGGCGCGTGCAACGCTTCCGGGCTCGGATCGGCGCCATCTTCGAGATAGCGCGCCAACAGGTTTTCGTCTTCCTCGATGATCTGATCGACCAGCGCCCGGTGCGCCGTGGCGACCGATTCAAAATCACTCTCGCCGCTGTCATGACCGAGCAACTCGACCACTTCCTGCCGTCCGTGCATCGGCAAATCGAGCAGCATGCATTCGCGCCCGAAACGCTCGCGGATGTCACCAAGCAAGGCCGGCAGATCGACGTTATCGGCGTCGATCTTGTTGATGACGATCATCCGGCACAGGCCGCGTGCGGCGGCGAGTTTCATCATGCGCACGGTCGATAGCTCGATGCCGGTCTGTGCGTTGATGACGACGAGCGCGGTATCGACGGCGGCCAGCGCGCCAATGGCCTGGCCGGCAAAATCCGGGTAGCCCGGCGTGTCGATCAGATGCACGCGTGCACCCAGCCAGTCGAAACTGGCCAGCGCCGAATTGAGCGAATGCCCGAGCTCCTTCTCCTGCACGTCGAAATCGCAAACGGTGCTGCCTTTTTCAACGCTGCCGCGAGCGACGATGGCGCCCGCTGCGGCAAGCAGGGTTTCAGCAAGCGTTGTTTTACCGGCGGCGCCATGGCCGACGAGGGCGACGCTGCGCAAATTGGCGGTGCTGTTCGGAGCCATTTTTTCCCTTTGTTAAACGTGCTGATTCGATGCTACTCCGGCTCACTGACCTTCGATGTCGTGGGCGGAAGAATGATGCGTGCGCAATTTCGGCCCCCCGCCTTGGCTTCATACAACGCTTTGTCGGCTCGCGCAAAAACAGGCTCAAAACTGCTGTCATCCGGGCCAAGCTCGGTACTGCCGACGCTGACCGTAAAACGCAAATTTACCTCGCTGCTCGCAACTTCGCAGGCCGCCGTTGCGGCAACAATGCGCTCAGCCAGACGCAAGGCGCCCTCGGCGTCTGTATTGGGCAACAGTATGCCGAACTCCTCGCCGCCCAGACGACCAAAGGAATCAACATCGCGCAGGCACTGCTCGCCAACCCGCGCAAAGGCCTGCAATACGGCATCGCCGGCGGGATGTCCATAGGCATCGTTGATGCGCTTGAAAAAATCCAGATCGATTTCAAGAAATGCCAGTGGCTGGCCATAACGTTTTGCCCGGGCAATTTCCTCGGCACAGACGTCAAGAAACTGCCGGCGGTTTTTCAACCCGGTCAGTTCGTCGATCCCGGCCAGCCGCGCCAGCTCTTCCTGGCTGGCGCGCAAGGCCGCGAGCAGCTTGAGGCTGCGCCAGCTACGGAAAAGGGTGACCAGCATGATGGTTAGCAGCAGACCGGCAACGATCCGGATTTTCCGCCAGGTCGGCGCTTCGATGGCCTCGATCGACTCGCCGGCCACCACGACTAACGGATAGTTGCTCATGACGCCATAAGCCAACAGACGCGGGATATGATCGGTTGCCGCTGACGTCGTGGGCAACACGCCCTGCGGCGAAACCTTCAGGCCTTGGGTAAAAACCGGGGATTGTGCGACCGAGATCCCCAGCTCAAGCGGGCGCGTCGCCGAACGGACGAGCAGGATGCCGTCACGGCGTACCAGGCTGATCATCGGGTCCCGGTCGGTACGAATATCGCGGAACGCCCGGTCAAACAATTCGGTTTCGATGCCGATCAGAATTGTCGAGACGCCATGCGACGGCTGGCTGAAACGGGCTGCCACCGGTACCACCCAGCGTCCGCTGGCCCGCCCCTGTACCGGCACACTGATGAATAGCTGCCGTGGCGGGTTGGCCTGCACCCCTTTGAAATAGTCACGGTCGTTCACCTTGACGCCCTTGTGCGGGTCTTCCGACGGAATCAGATAGAGTTCACCGCTATCGCTCACCAGGCGAACCATCATGGAAGCATCGGTAACGCGTTGGAAGGCCAGCACCAGTTCGCGAAACTGCGGGTTGCTGCGTGGGTCTTCCCGCGGATTGTCGCTGACCCAGCGATCTGCTGCCGCAATGAACACTTCGGCCATTTTGAAAATATTGTTGACCTGGGCATCGGCGGCAATGCGCTGACGCTCAAGAAGACGGCTGGCTGTCACACGGCTGTCGGCGTGTTCCTGGTATGCCCATAATGCAAAGAAAGCCCACAGGCAAACGACGAACAGGGCCGTCAGTACCTTGACTGCTCTTTCTGCAGAACGATTACCGGCGGACTGCTCAGGCACCACGGCGAGACCCTCGACAAGCCGCCGTCTCGATGACGGCAGCACGCAAATTCATTCTACCCTCAGTCAATGCTCAACGCGCAAGAACGCATGCCGCCCGGCAACAACAGGGCAATCGCATTTAAACATCGACCCCCAACGCAGAGGCGCAGAGGACGCAGAGATGACGCAGAGATGACGCAGAGAAAGTCAAATTCACTTGTATTCTGCTTTTCTCTGCGTTTCCTCTGTGCCTCTGCGCCTCTGCGGTAGGTTTTAAAGTCAAATGTAATCGCCCGCAACAACAAGGTCGGCACTCGGTGCGCTACGTCGCCGTGGTAAAATCCGGCGCTTTCCTGCCTTCCATCTGATTGATCCTTAATATGTTCTCAGGAATCATTGCCACAGTCGGCCACATTACCCGGCTTGCGCCACGTAACGACGGCACGCCGACGGTTCGCCTGACGGTCGAGGCCGGTAAGCTTGATCTTGACGACGTCACGCTGGGCGACTCGATTGCCTGCAACGGCGTTTGTCTGACCGTCGTCGAAAAATCCGTCAACAGCTTCTGCGTCGATGTTTCGCCGGAAACGCTGTCGTGCACCGTCGGTCTCGACGCCCCCGCCCCGATCAACCTGGAAAAGGCCTTGCGTCTCGCCGACCGTCTGGGCGGGCATCTGGTTTCCGGCCACGTCGACGGGGTCGGCGAGGTGTTGCGCTTCGATGCGGTGGGCGAGGGCGACAACTGCAATCATCTGCTCGAGATTCGCGCGCCGCAGGCGCTGGCCAAATACATCGCGCGCAAGGGATCGATCACTATCGACGGCGTCAGCCTGACGACCAATTCAGTCGACGGCGCCACTTTCAGCATCAACCTGATTCCGCATACGCTGACCGCCACCACGCTTAATCGTCTCCAGCCGGGTAGCCGGGTCAATCTGGAAATTGATTTGATCGCACGTTACGTCGAGCGCATGCTCAATCCTGACTCTCCAGAGGCTGCATGATGGCACCACTAAGCACATCCGCTTCGATCGCCCCGATCGAGGAAATCATTGCCGAGATGCGCGCCGGACGCATGGTCATTCTGGTCGATGAAGAAGATCGCGAAAATGAGGGCGACCTCGTTCTCGCGGCCGAACACGTGACGCCGGAGGCGATCAACTTCATGGTCAAGCACGCGCGCGGCCTCGTCTGCCTGACGCTGACCGAAGCGCGCTGCAAGCAGATCGGCCTGACGCAGATGGCGCGCGACAACAAGAGCCAGTTCAGCACGGCCTTCACCGTTTCGATTGAAGCGGCCACCGGTGTCACCACCGGCATCTCGGCGCAGGATCGCTCGCGTACTGTGCAAGCCGCCGTGGCGCGCAACGCGGGGCCCGAAGACATTGTCCAGCCCGGCCACATTTTCCCGATCACCGCCAAGCCCGGTGGCGTTCTCGTCCGCGCCGGCCACACCGAGGCGGGCTGCGATCTGGCGCAGATGGCCGGACTTGAGCCTTCATCGGTGATTTGCGAAATTCTCAAGGACGACGGCTCGATGGCGCGTTTGCCCGACCTGATCGAATTCGCCAGCGAACACGGCCTGAAAATCGGCACCATCGCCGACCTGATTCATTACCGCAGCCGCAACGAGACGCTCATCGAGCGCACGTTATCGAAAACGGTGCAGTCAGCGCACGGCGAATTTACCCTGCATGCCTACACCGACCGCACGTCCAACGAAGTGCATCTGGCGCTGACTAAAGGCGAAATCGATCCGGAGAAGGAAACGCTGGTGCGTGTTCATGAGCCGCTTTCGGTCCTTGATTTCCTTGACCCGACCGGTGGCCGGCATACCTTTACGCTCGACGTGGCGCAGGCCGCGCTGGCACGCGCCGGATCGGGCGTCATCGTGTTGCTGCATCGCCCGGAAAGCGGGCAGGACATTCTGGCCGCACTCGGCGAGCCGATCGCAGCCAAACGCCCGGCTGCCAAATGGGACCCGCGCATCTATGGTATCGGTGCGCAAATCCTGCGTGACCTGGGTGTGCGCAGGATGAAGGTGCTGAGCAGCCCGCGCCGCATGCCAAGCATGACCGGCTTCGACCTTGAGGTAACCGGCCATATCGCGACGCCGGCCGATCTCGACAAACTCTGATTCAATCTACAAAGGCACCGCCATGGCCCGCTACGACAACATTCACGAATACGAACCCGTGCTCACCGGCCAGGGCCTGACCGTCGGCATCGTCATGAGCCGTTTCAATCAGGACGTCTGCGAAGGCCTGCTTGGTGCCTGCACGGCCGAACTTAAACACCTTGGCGTCGCTGACAGCAAAATTGTCATTGCCACGGTGCCCGGCGCGCTGGAAATCCCGCTGGTGCTGCAAACAATGGCGCAAAGCAACCGTTTCAACGCGCTGATCGCGCTTGGTGCAGTGATTCGCGGTGAGACCTACCATTTTGAAGTGGTTTCCAACGATTCCAGCCGCGCCCTGATGGAAGTGCAACTGCACACCGGCGTGCCGATCGCCAACGGCGTCCTGACCTGCGAAGACGACGATCAGGCCTTGGCGCGCATGCAGGAAAAGGGCGCCGACTGTGCCCGTACCGCCGTTGAAATGGCCAATCTGTTGCGCGCACTGGGAGAAAAAACACAATGACCACCACGAGCGACAAGCCAGAGGCAGCCAAAACCGCGCCGTCCGCAAAACCGGCCAAGCCCGCCGCCAAATCCCCCCGTCGCCGCGCCCGTGAATTCGCGCTGCAGGGGCTCTACCAGTGGCGCATCGGCGGCAACGACGAAGCCGCCATTGAAGCGCATCTGGCCGACATCAGCGGCTTCGACAAGGCCGATCGCGAGTTCTTTGTTGGCCTGCTGCGTGGCGTACTGGCTCAACGCGAGGCTTTGCAGGAACAGCTGCAGCCCAGCCTCGACCGGCCGTTCAACGAACTTTCGCCGATCGAAGCATGCATCCTGCTGGCCGGCGCTTTCGAGCTGAGCAACTACCCGCAAACGCCGTACCGCGTGATCATCAACGAAGCCATCGAACTGACCAAAGGCTACGGCGGTACCGACGGCCACAAATACGTCAATGGCGTGCTCGACAAACTGGCGGGGAAACTGCGCCCGGTTGAAGTTGAAGCGAAGCGCGCGGCACGCAGAAGCTAAGCGCCTCCAACACAGAGGGCACAGAGACACAGAGTTCACGGAGATAAAACAAAAAATGCTTTTCTCCGTGAACTCTGTGTCTCCGTGTTCTCTGTGTTGAAAGAGGTTTTCAAATGCCCTCCGAGTTCGACCTGATCGCCCGCTATTTCGCCAGGCCGACGCCGCAAGCCGTCCTCGGCCCCGGTGACGACTGCGCGCTGCTCGCCCCATCGCCCGGTATGGAACTGGCGATCACCACCGACATGCTGGTCGCCGGTGTCCATTTCCTGCCCGATACCGACCCCGGCCAACTCGGCTGGAAAACACTGGCCGTTAACCTTTCCGACCTCGCCGCAATGGGCGCGAGGCCGCGCTGGGCCTTGCTCGCCGGCAGCCTGCCGGAGGCCGACGAGGCATGGATTGCGGCTTTTGCGGCGGGGCTCTTTGCCTGCGCCAAACGCTATGGGGTTGATCTCGTTGGTGGCGACACGACGCGCGGCCCCTTGAATTTGTGCATCACCGCGCTTGGTGAAGTACCGGCCGGCAAAGCACTACGCCGCGATGGCGCGCAGGCGGGCGACGATCTCTGGGTTTCCGGCCAGCCGGGCCTGGCTGCGCTGGGTCTCGCCCAGTTGCAAGGTAAGACGCAGCTACCCGCTGCACTCTCCACCCGCTGCATCAGCGCATTGCAGCGCCCGCTACCGCGCATTGAACTCGGGCTGGCCTTGCAGGGCGAGGGGCTGGCAAACGCGGCGGTCGACGTTTCCGATGGTCTGCTTGCTGATCTCGGCCATATACTTGAACGTTCGGGGGTCGCTGCCGAAGTTTTCGGCACACAGCTGCCCTACCTGCCACCCGGCGCCGATCCGGTGCTGGCACGGCAATGTCAGTTGGCCGGTGGCGACGATTACGAACTGGTATTTGCCGCCGCACCGGCAAAACGACTTGAACTGGCCGAATTGGCTGCCCGGCTCGATCTGCCGCTGTGGCGCTTCGGCCGTATTATTGCCGGCACCGCCGGCGAACTCAGCCTGCTCGACGAAAACGACCAGCCTTTACCGATAGACCGCAAAGGATTCGACCACTTTGATTAAGACCAGCACGCCGCCTTCAATCCGCTTTCTGTTTTCGCATCCGGCGCATCTCATCGCCTGCGGCTTTGGCAGCGGACTGTCACCATTTGCGCCAGGCACCGTCGGCACCCTTTTCGCGCTGTTCTCGTTTCCGCTGCTGCGCCCATGGATGAGCGACTTAGAGCTGCTCGCCTTTCTCTCCGTCTGCTTTATCGGCGGCGTGCTGGCGGCGCACAAGACCGGCGCCGATCTCGGCGTGGTCGATCACGGCAGCATCGTCTGGGATGAAATCGTTCCCTTCTGGATCGTTCTGGTTTTCTGCCCTGCGCACTGGCTGTGGCAGGCCACCGCATTTTTCCTTTTCCGCTTTTTTGACATCGTCAAACCACAACCGGCACGCTACTTCGACGAGAAGGTAAAGAACGGCTTCGGTGTGATGACCGACGATCTGGTCGCCGCCGGTTATACGGTACTCGTGCTGGCCATTCTGCAGTTCATTCTCAAATGAACCAACAGGTGCTTGAATCCCTCGCCACACAAGTCGGTGCGCTGCTGAGCGTCAACGGGCAGAAGCTGGCGACGGCCGAATCCTGTACCGGCGGCTGGGTCGCACAATGCCTGACTTCGATCGCCGGCAGCTCAGACTGGTTCGACCGTGGTTTCATCACCTACTCAAACGACGCCAAACAGGAAATGCTTGGCGTAAGCGCCGAAATGCTGGCGACGCACGGTGCCGTCAGTGAAGCAACAGCTGTTGCAATGGCCACCGGCGCACTGCGCCATAGCCGCGCCGACTGGGCGCTGGCGATCACCGGCGTCGCCGGGCCGAGTGGCGGCTCACCCGACAAACCGGTTGGTACGGTGTGCTTTGGCTGGGCCGGCCCGGACGGTCGGCTACTTGCTGAAACACGCCGCTTTGAAGGCGGCCGGACCGAAGTTCGGGCGCAATCGGTTGCGCACGCGCTCAGAGGCATATTGCTGCACGCGGCAAATCTGGCGGCATGAACGCCCTGATTTCCGGCGCCAAAAATAGTTCTCGACAACGACAGCACAGATACTGTATAAAATCACAGTATTGAGCGCCGGCAGGCTCTGCGTTCGAACATGAGATAATTTCTCCAATCAAGCCAAAGGACACGCAATGGACGAAAACAAGGCGAAAGCACTCGCAGCAGCGCTGGCCCAGATCGAAAAGCAGTTCGGCAAGGGCTCGATCATGAAAATGGGCGAGGGCGCTATTGAAAGCGACATTCAGGTTGTTTCGACCGGATCGCTCGGACTCGACATCGCGCTCGGCATTGGCGGCCTGCCGCGCGGCCGGGTCGTTGAAATCTACGGGCCGGAATCGTCCGGCAAAACGACGCTGACGCTGCAAGTCATCGCCGAAATGCAAAAGCTGGGTGGCACCGCCGCCTTTATCGACGCCGAACACGCGCTTGACCCGTCCTACGCCCAGAAACTCGGCGTCAAGATGGACGAACTGCTCATTTCGCAGCCCGATACCGGCGAACAGGCGCTCGAAATCGCCGACATGCTGGTGCGCTCAGCCAGTGTGGACGTGGTGGTTATCGACTCGGTCGCCGCGCTCGTGCCGAAGGCTGAAATCGAAGGTGAAATGGGCGATTCGCTGCCCGGCCTGCAGGCCCGCCTGATGAGCCAGGCGCTGCGTAAGCTCACTGCCAACATCAACCGGACCAATACGCTGGTCATCTTCATCAACCAGATCCGGATGAAAATCGGCGTCATGTTCGGCAGCCCGGAAACCACCACCGGCGGCAACGCCCTCAAGTTCTACGCTTCGGTTCGCCTCGATATCCGGCGCATCGGCAGCATCAAGAAGGGCGATGAAGTCGTCGGCAACGAGACGCGCGTCAAAGTCGTCAAGAACAAGGTGGCGCCACCTTTCCGCGAAGCGATCTTTGATATCCTCTACGGCGAAGGCACCTCGCGCGAGGGCGAAATCATCGAACTCGGCGTCTTGCACAAACTGGTCGACAAATCCGGCTCTTGGTACGCCTACAACGGCGAAAAGATCGGTCAGGGAAAGGATAATGCCCGCGAATACCTGAAAGCCAACCCGCAGATTGCCGAAGAGATTGAAGGCCGGATTCGCGCTGCTGTAAACGTGCCTTCACCACAACCAATCAAGGCCGCCGAGAAGGCCGCCGAGTAAAATTGTGCGATGAGCGGCACATTGCGCGAGCGTGCGCTCAGATTGCTGGCGCGTCGAGAGCATGCGCGCCTGGAGCTGTCGCGCAAACTGGCACCGCATGCGGAGTCGGCTGAGCAGCTGGAAGCGCTGCTCGACAAGCTGACCGAACGCGGTCTGCTCTCCGATGAGCGCTACGTCGAGATGCGACTCAACGCGCGTAGCGCACGTTTCGGCGACGCCCGTCTGGCACATGAGTTACGCACCCGGGGCGTTGCTGCTGAATTGGTCAGCGATGCGTTGGCCAGCTGCGACGGTGAGTTGAGTCGGGCACGACAGGTCTGGCAGCGCAAATTCGACAGCCATGCGGCTGATGCTGCAGAACGTGCCCGCCAAATGCGATTTTTGATAAACCGGGGCTTCTCGGGCGAAACCATTCGACGCGTTTTGCGCGGCGATTTTGAAGACGATTGAATATGTCCGAAACAAGAAGCACGCTCTCTGCGCATAACCTGAAGAAGCGCTACAAGAAGCGCACCGTGGTGCACGATGTCTCCTTTGAGGTCGTCAGCGGTGAAGTTGTTGGCTTGCTTGGGCCAAACGGCGCTGGCAAGACAACCTGTTTTTATATGGTCGTTGGCCTTGTCGCCTGTGATGGTGGGGATGTCCATTTAGACGACAGCAAGTTTACTCACCTGCCGATCCACAAGCGGGCACAACTTGGCATTTCCTACTTGCCGCAGGAAGCCTCCGTGTTTCGCAAGCTGACCGTCAGCGAGAACATCAAGGCCGTTCTCGAACTGCAAAACCTGTCCGCCGAGGAAATCGATACCCGCCTCGAAACGCTACTAGGAGAGTTGCACATCATCCACATCCGCAACAGTGCGGCTGCATCGCTGTCAGGTGGTGAACGGCGGCGGGTCGAAATCGCCAGGGCACTGGCCACCGAGCCACGATTCATCCTCCTTGACGAACCTTTCGCCGGCGTAGATCCGATCGCCGTGCTCGACATCCAGAAGATCATCCGCTTTCTCAAAGAACGTAATATCGGCGTATTGATTACCGACCACAACGTTCGTGAAACCCTCGGCATTTGCGACCGTGCTTACATCATCAATGAAGGCAGCGTGCTTGCCTCTGGTCGCCCGGACGAAATCATTTATAATGAAAGCGTCCGAAAGGTTTATCTGGGCGAAAATTTCCGCCTCTAGTGCCAAGGGCTGATCACCAAGAAACATACAACAGTACGGGTCGCTACTGCCTTCTTCCCGACCGGTGGCCGATCAGGCTCCGAAAATGAGACCATCCCTACAACTCAAGCTCTCGCAGCACCTCGCGCTGACGCCGCAGCTCCAACAGTCGATCCGTCTGTTGCAGATGTCGACGCTCGAACTCGAACAGGAACTTGAGAAGTACGTCTCCGAAAACCCCTTGCTCGAACGCCAGGAAGAGGAATACGCGCCAACGCTGCCGCAGCCGGGTTCCAACGAAGCGGAGCTCGCCGCCTCGGAAAAGCCGGCCCCTGAACCTGTCGCCGAACCGTCATCAGCTGACGACGAGAGCTGGCTTGGAGAAGAAGGTTCCTATTCGTCATCGGCCGGGTCTTTTGACGATGATGACAACGAGTACCAGGATGTCCAGGCCGCGACTACCTCGCTACGCGAACATCTGTCCTGGCAACTCGGCTTGATGACCATTCCCGAGCGCGACCGGACGCTGGTGCAATGCCTGATCGAGGCGCTCGACGACGACGGCTATCTGACCCAGTCCCTTGCAGAACTCGCCGAGACCTTGCCGGCTGAACTGGAAATCGAGCCGGAAGAATTGCAGATCGCACTCAAGCATTTGCAGTACTTCGACCCGACCGGCGTTGGTGCGCGCAATGCGCAGGAATGCCTGGCCTTGCAGTTGGAAATCCTGCCGCCGGACGAAACCCGGATTCTGGCGCTACAAATCGTACGCAACCACCTCTCACTGCTCGCCGGCCGCGATTTTGCCAAAATCAAAAAACTCACCGGTTGCGATGATGACGGCTTGCGCGCCGCACAGTTTCTGATTCGCAGCCTTAACCCCCGGCCTGGCGCACAATACGCTGCGCTTGATGCACGCTACATCACGCCGGATGTGGTCGTACGCAAGCTGCGCGGCCACTGGACGGTAAATGTCAATTCCGACGCTTTCCCGCGCCTGCGCGTCAATAGCCTGTACGCTCAGATACTTTCGAAACAACGCGGCTCGGGTCTCGCCGGACAGTTGCAGGAAGCTCGCTGGTTAATCAAGAACATACAACAACGGTTTGACACTATCCTGCGGGTGGCGCAGGCTATCGTTGACCGGCAACGCCAGTTCTTCGATCACGGCGAAGTCGCGATGCGCCCGCTGGTGTTGCGCGAAATTGCAGATATCCTGGGCTTACATGAATCAACTGTTTCACGCGTAACGACGCAGAAGTACATGGCGACGCCGCGCGGTATTTTCGAACTGAAATATTTTTTTGGCAGTCACGTCGCCACCGAAACCGGCGGCGCGTGTTCGGCAACCGCGATCCGCGCGCTGATCAAGCAGCTGATCGGTTCCGAAGAGCCGAAAAAACCCCTTTCGGATAGTCAGATATCCGAAGTTCTTGGCCAGCAGGGAATTGTCGTCGCACGGAGAACCATCGCAAAATACCGTGAGGCGCTCAATATCCCGCCGGTCAATTTACGCAAGTCCATCTAGTAAAGGAGCCACACCATGAACCTGCAAATCAGTGGACACCACCTCGAAGTCACCCCGGCCATTCGCGAATACGTCACCGGCAAGCTCGAGCGGGTCACCCGTCATTTCGATAACGTCATCGACGTGAACGTGATTCTTTCGGTGGAGAAACTGAAGCAGAAGGCCGAAGTTACCGTCCACCTTCCCGGCAAGGATATTTTTGTCGAAGAAACCGGCGAAGATCTCTACGCTGCGGTGGACTGCCTGGTCGATAAGCTTGATCGCCAAGTCCAGAAGTACAAGCAAAAGCTGCAGGATCATCATCGCGGTGAGAAGATCGCCGATCACATCGTCGCCGAATGATCCGGCCGTGCAACGGGCTTGCTCCTGGCGATCCCGTTGCATGCCGTCGCACGACCTGCATCACACACCCGATTAATCGTTTCGGCTTACGTCTCGAATGAATCAGATCACCCAACTCCTGTCGCTTGATAACATCGCCCTTGATCTTGACGCGAGCAGTAAAAAACGTGTTTTTGAGCAGGCCGGTCTGTTGTTCGAAAAGAATCAGGGAATCGCTCGCAGCACGGTATTCGACAGCCTGTTTGCGCGCGAAAAACTCGGTTCGACCGGCCTTGGTCAAGGCATAGCCATTCCGCATGGCCGGATCAAAGGCCTCAAGGAAGCGACCGGTGCTTTTCTTCGCCTGGCCGCACCCGTCGCATTCGATTCGCCCGACGGCAAGCCGGTGTCGCTTCTGTTCGTTTTGCTTGTTCCCGAGCAGGCAACCGAACAGCATCTGCAGATTCTTTCCGAACTTGCCCAGCGTTTTTCGGACCGGACCTGTCGTGAAGCACTCGGTGCCGCCCCCGATGCCGTGGCAATCCGGCAGCTTTTCGACAACGGAGAATGAAATCCATGCGCCGATTCAGCGTTGCACAACTCTACGAGGATCACCGCGAAAAGTTGCGCCTCTCCTGGGTCGCCGCGATCGGCCTTGATCGCCAGATCGAACTCAAGGAACAGGGAAATTATGGTGCCGATGTCGTCGGACACCTGAACCTGATCCACCCAGAACGCCTGCAGGTGATCGGCAAGGCCGAGCAGGCCTGGGCCTTGCGCCGCCATCCGGAACGCTTTCAGCATCAGATCGACGACCTGATGGCCGCCGAACCCCCCGCGCTGATCATCGCTGACGATCTTGAAGCACTACCGGTGATCAAGGAAGCCTGCGAAGCGACAAAAACGCCGCTGTTCACCAGCCCGAAACCCTGCTCCGCGGTGATTGACCTGCTGCGCATCTATCTCTCACGTCGCCTCGCCGATACTGCCTCGGTGCATGGCGTGTTTATGGACGTCTACGGCATGGGCGTGCTGATTACCGGTGATTCCGGCGTCGGCAAGAGTGAACTCGCGCTGGAACTGATATCGCGCGGACATGGACTGGTCGCTGACGATGTCGTCGAGCTGGCACGCATCGCACCAACGACGATTGAGGGTCGCTGCCCCGGCATGCTACGCGACTATCTCGAAGTACGCGGGCTCGGCTTGCTCAATATCCGCACGATCTTTGGCGAGACCGCTTCACGGCGGAAGATGAAGCTCAAACTGATTGTCCACCTGCAAAAGCCGATCGCGAGCGCAGATGCGCCACGCCTGCCGCTTGATGCACAGACGCAGGAGATTCTCGGGATTCCGGTGCGCAAGGTAGTGATACCGGTGGCTGCCGGAAGAAACCTGGCAGTCCTGCTCGAAGCTGCAGTACGCAACAGCATTCTTCAGTTGCGCGGTATCGACAGCATGGGCGAGTTTATCAACCGGCAACAACAGGCTTTGCTTGACGACGACATATAGAAGCAGGCACTATCACCAAACTTCAACCGTTCCGGAGAATCCACGATGAAATCCATGATCGCCCTGTTCGCACTGGTTATTGCATTTGGTACCGGCAGCGTTTTTGCCGCTGACGCAGTCAAGAAAGAACCTTCTCCCGCACAAAAAGCTCAGCAGGAAAAAATGAAGGCGTGCAATGCCGATGCAGGCAAACAAGGGCTCAAAGGTGCAGAACGTAAAAAATTCATGAGCGGCTGTCTCGGCGGCAAGTCCGAAGCTGCTGGCAACAGCGCCTGTGCCGCCAGCGCTGCTGAAAAGAAGCTGGCCGGCGCCGCCAAGAGCAGCTTCATGAAGAAGTGTGAAGCCGATGCCAAGGCGCCCGCCGCTGCAGCAGCAGCACCTGCACCTGCGCCGGCCGCTGCTCCGGCTCCGGCTCCGGCTCCGGCCAAACCGGCAAAATAAGTAGCCGTCAACGATAAATGCCAGCCGATTGTCGGCTGGCATTTTTTTTGACACAATCGGCAACCTGACCTCCTGTAGCGGTGACTCGTCATGCAACGTATTCTTATTGCGCTCGCTCTTTTCCTCACACTTCCATCTGCGTTCGCGGCCTTCAGTTTCTCCGAAGATGAAAAGCAGCAAAAAGAAGCCGATGAAACTTCACGCAAGAAGGTAGGCCAGCAACTCGCTACGCCGTGCAAGGAAGCTTTGAAAGACCGCAAGATCATGGTCGTGATTGGCGAGCGCAGCAGCCGTGGCATCAGTGCGCAGCAGGCCAGCTATAGCCCCCACTTCAATTCGATCAACCAGCGCTTGCGCAATCTCGGCCTGAAAACCTATACCCAGCAGGAAATCACCGCGCAAGTCGCGCAGGCGGAAATCGACGCCTACTTCCGTAACGACCCCGATGCAGCACTCAACGCATCGAAAAAAATGGGCGCCGATTTTATCCTGCGCGGCACGATCTCCAGCCGCACCGCGATCAACCCGGTGTTGCGCATCCCCGAGGTCTATATCAATATGGGCTTCACGCTGTCGGCGGCTGACGGCCGAACAATTTCCGATGTCTCGGCCAGTGCCGAATCCTATTCCGGGACCGATACGCTGGGCATGGCACTCACGCTGGTCAACGAGCAGGCCTCCGGCGTTGTTGCACGCCTATACAGCGACTACTGCCGAAACGCCGGCATTGGTACCGGCAAGAAGAAGTAACGCGAACCATCCAGAGGGACGAAATTCATGAACACGCTTAATACGATATTCAAGGCGCTGCTTGGCACCTGTAGCGCGCTGAGTCTTTCTGTAGCGCAGGCCCAGCCGAGCTTCAGCAACCCCTCACCAACCGCTGGCAGCGGCACCTCAGAGACAGCCAATGCAATGGCCGACAAGGCAGTCTACAAGCCGGTCACTTACACCAACGCAGCCAAGCAGGGGCCGGCGCTGGTGGTTATCCCCGGCGAAATCAAAAGCAATAACGCCAGTTTTACGCAGAAATTCGGCCCGAACAACATTGCCGATTTTGCCGAACTTGAACTCGGCAATGCCAACTTCAAAATTCTCGAACGCGCCGACATGGGGCCGTTACTCAACGAGTTCCAGCTAGCCTACACCATGGGCGACCCGCAGGCGGCACGCAAGCTGTTGCAAAAAGGAAAATTCAAGACGACCAAGTGGGTGGTTAAATTCGACATCCTGAAAGCCGAGCAGGTCGCGCAGGCGCAGTCCGGCATTGATGGACGGGCAGTCGGCGCGCTGATCGGAATTTTTGGCGGCGGTCGTGGCGGCGCGGCAGGCAATGTCGTCGCCAGTTCGGTACAAACCGGCGAAAGCACCGGCGTCTGGATCATCGGTATGCGTTACAAGATCATCGATGCGAATACGACTGAACAGGTGGCTACCGGCTATTCCGAAGAAAAGATGGAACTCGGTGTCAAGGGCACATCCGTCCTCGGCGTGTCGTCCAGCGAATCCGGCGGGCTGACACTCGATTCACTGGTACAGCGTCTGATCCAGAAGACCGTCTGGGAAATCGACAACAAATTCAAGTAATCCGGGACAGGCAGTTAAATCCGGCAGGGAGAGATCATGGCAGACCATCCGCAAAAGCTCGGCAAGTACGAAATTCGTCGCGAACTCGGGCGCGGGGCGATGGGGGTGGTCTTTGATGCCTGGGATCCATCAATCGAGCGGCGCGTTGCGCTGAAAACCGTTCGCCGCGATCAGCTGGAGGGCAGCGAAGCCCAGGAAATGCTGGATCGATTCCAGCGCGAAGCGCGGGCTGCCGGCCGTCTCTCTCATCCCAACATTGTCTCGGTCTACGAGTACGGCGAGGACGAAGGGACCGCCTTCATCGCCATGGAATACGTTGAAGGTCGCGAGCTCAAGGACTACTTCGACAAGAACGAGTGCTTTGCCTTGCCCCAAGTCGGACGGCTGATGTCGGAGTTGCTCGATGCACTGGGTCAGGCGCACGCCAACGGCATCGTGCACCGCGACATCAAACCGGCCAACTTGTTTATCCTAAATAATGGCCAACTCAAGGTAGGTGATTTTGGTATTGCCCGTATCGAGTCGTCGAATCTCACTCAAGCGGGTTCAGTGCTCGGTACCCCGGCCTACATGTCACCCGAACAGTTCATGGGGCAGACCATCGACGGGCGCTCCGATCTTTTCTCGGCCGGCGTCATCCTCTATCAGTTCCTGACGGGTGAAAAACCTTTCACCGGCCAGCTGACAACCATCATGCATAAGGTGCTGAAGGAAGACCCGATTGCACCTTCCGAACTCAACGTGCAGGTTCCTGCGGCCTTCGATCCGGTCGTCAGAAAAGCGCTGGCCAAGCGCCCGGATGAACGGTTCCAGAATGCCAGGGAGTTTTCTGCGGCCCTGCAAGCCGCCATAGTGGGCGTACCGGCCGTTGATCCTGACGCGACCATGACCTCGGCTGGCGATCCCGACGCCACAATGCTTGGTGACGCAAAGCCCACGCCCCGGCCTGCGGTAGCGCCACAAAAACCGGCGCCCGTTTCAAGCGCGCCGGCCGCTGCTCCGCCTGCGGCACCGCCCCCCGTTGGCGCTAAACGTTCCCCGGCGTTGGCCTTTGCCATTGTCGGCGGACTCGCTGTCGTTGGTCTTGGTGCCGGCCTCTACCTGATAAACAAACCCGCACCGGATCAAACCGCCGGCAACACCACCACACAAACTCAGGCGGCTGCCGTTTCGGCAACAGCGCCAGCGGCCACGGCCCGCCAGAACGAACTGGTCATCAGCGCGGTCGGTTATGCCGACCCAAGCGATCCGCGCTATGCCAACGACCCCGGGCTATTGAAAACCGAGTTGCGCGAGGATGCTAAACGGCAGCTGGTGGAAAAAGCGGTCGGCCTTTACGTGCAATCCGGATCGATGGTGCAGAACTACGACATTCTGCGCAGCAAACTGCTATCGCGCAGTGGTGATTTCATTGACGCCGTGATCAAGGAAGAGCAGCCGCAAACCGGCAAGGACGGCCTGATGTCGGTCACCACGCGCGCTTCGATACGCGTACGCGAAGTTCAGAAGTCGCTCAACCAGATGTCGCGCGACGAGCGCATCGACTTCATCCGTAACAACGGCGACCCGAAAATCTCGGTATCGATTGCCACCAAGCCCGAAGACGGACAGGCACAGCGCTCGCCAGTGGCTGAAAACCTGCTCAAGGAGCGCATCCAGTCCTTTGGTTTTCGCACCTGGAGCGAGGAAGCGACGCAGAAAGGCGCCGACTTCTCGGTTATTGGCGAAGCCAAGTTCAAGAAACTCTCGGCCACCCTCGCCGCCTCCGGCATCACCATCGAGAAGACCGTGCTGACCTCCTGGACAGTCAAGTGCATCGACAAGCAAAGCGGCGAGGAAATCTACTTCAACACGCAGATTCCGGAAAAACAAAGCTGGGCTACCGAAGATCAAGCCCTGTCGGATATCGGCAAGCTGATCGGCGAAGAGTTCTCGAAAAACTTCTTCCTGCAGCATTTCCGTTTTGCCGGTCAGAAGGTTCGCCTGAACCTTGCCGGTCTGCCGGGCAAAGAAACGGCCCAGCAGCTGGTGCATGAAATCACCGGCCTGCGTTCGGTTCTCGACGTCAAGGAATCCGGCAACAACGCTCTGGATATCGAACTGGCGGGCGGCATCAGCTCGGTCGGCGATCTGGTGGCGGCCACCATCGTGCAGCCGATCAACCACAAGCTGGGCAGGACCTGTCTCTCCGTGGGCAGCGTTACCGGCAACGAGGTAACGGTCGCGCTGGATGCGTCATGCAAGGACGCCAGCGTACTCGGCAAACTCGATACGCTGCCTGCCGCTGCACTGTATGAAGCAGCGCCAGCCCGTCGCAGTGCGGTCATCAAGAATCCGGATACGCTGAAGAAGCTGTCGATCTGAACGCAGGATCATAAAGACGAAGGGCGGTGCACTATGCACCGCCCTTCGTCTTGTTAACGCCGTCAATCAGAGGTGTTCGAATTCAGCGCAGTCCGCCTCCGGGCTGCTTGCCGAGGCAGAAAAGCAGATGACGCCGCTGCCGCGCAGGACGATTTCCTCGCGCCGCAGAAACAACTCAAGCTCATTGGCAACGGTAACAAAGGTGCCGTTGGTGCTTTGATCACTGAGTACGAATTTTTCACCACGTCGCTCGATCTTCGCGTGATGGCGTGAAGCACGGCGATCACGCACCGTCACATCACACTCGGCATCGCGTCCCATGTTCATCGATGTCTTTTTATCGTCGAGAACAATCACTTCCCCGGCATAGCGGATGCAAAGACGTACACCCTGCCCGCCTGTCTTCGCTGCCGGCCGGATACTGACCGCCTTCATGGTCAGTTCTTCCGATTCCTGCCAGATCACTTCGAAAACGTGCAGATCCTCGGCCTTTCCTTTGACCGACATCTGATCCAGATCGCGCGTAGACAGTTGTAACAGGGATGACAAGGTCGCTTGTGTCTGACCGCTGATCAGCACCTGGCCGGCCTTGGCCAGCCCGGCCAGACGTGCGGCGGTATTGACGCTGTCACCAAAGACGTCACCCCCTTCTTCGATGACCGAGCCGTGATGAAAACCCACCCGGATGGCAAGCTTGACGCCCGAAACCGGGGGCAGGTCGGTGATTCGTTGCTGCATTTCGGTGGCGGCCTGAAAGGCATCATCGGCGGTATCAAACACCGCCATCACTTCGTCGCCGATATTCTTGACGATGCGCCCGCGAAAACTCTCGACGGCACGTTCCATTCGTTTCAGACACCGATCAACCGCACGCAGCGCTTCGGTGTCACCCAGCTTCTCGTAAAGCCGCGTGCTTCCCGAAACATCGGCGAACAATACGGATTGAATGTTTTCTCTTTTGGTCATGCTTGCTTCATTGCCCACGACCTGGGTTTCGGCGCCGAACGGCGCTGACGACCCGCCTTCCGCACCGCTCATTTTGGTGCCCATATTTCCCCCTGATTTCTATTTTTTCAGGCTGTCTAAGCATAAGTTGCCTGCGCTGCCGCCTCGGCACGGCCGGCTTCAATCGTGTAACCCATCCCCGCTAATACCGTGCCCAGCGCAGAAAGGCACAGCATGACACTCTCGGTGCGGCATGAATAGCCCATCAGCCCGAAACGCCACACCTTTCCGGCAAGCGGCCCGAGGCCGGCGCCGATTTCCAGATTGAAATCGCTCAGCAGACGCCGCCGCACATCGAGATCGTTGATTCCTTCGGGAATGAACACCGCGTTCATCTGCGGTAGGCGCGCGCCTTCGCGCACGACAAAACGCAAGCCCATCGACTCAAGGCCGGCCTTGAGCGCCCGATGGTGGCGCAAATGGCGTTCCCAGGCGTTTTCCAGACCTTCCTCGCGCAGCAGAACGAGCGACTCATGCAAGGCATAGAGGCTGTTGATCGGCGCCGTGTGGTGATAGGTCCGTTTGGCATTGCCCCAGTACTCAAGCACCAGGTTCAGATCCATGAACCAGCTCTGCACCTTGCGCGAACGCCCCTTGATACGCGCCAACGCGGCTTCGGAGAAAGTCAGCGGTGACAGGCCCGGGGTGCACGACAGACATTTCTGGCTACCCGAGTAAACCGCATCCAGACCCCACTGATCGACCCGCAATTCCGAGCCGCCAAGCGAGGTCACGGCATCGACGATCGACAGCGCGCCATGGCGTTGTGCAATCGCCGCCAGCGTTTTGGCATCCGAAGCACAGCCGGTGGAAGTTTCCGCATGAACGAAAGCAAGCGTCTTCGCGTCGGCATGCGCCTTGAGCGCATCTTCGACCTTTTGCGGATCGACCGGCTCACCCCAGGTGTCTTCAACAACAATCGCCGTACCGCCGCAACGTTCGACGTTTTCGATCATCCGCCCGCCGAAAACACCATTACGGCAAACAATCACTTTTTCGCCCGGCTCGACCAGATTGACGAAGCAGGTTTCCATGCCGACCGAACCCGGCCCGGAGGCCGGAAAAGTCAGGGCATTTTCAGTCATGAACGCGTAGCGCAGCAGGACTTTCAGCTCTTCCATCATCTCGACAAACAACGGGTCAAGATGACCGATCACCGGCTGGCCGAGGGCCGCCAGGGTACGCGGGTCGATATTGGACGGCCCCGGACCGAGCAGGGTGCGCTGCGGCGGGCGGAAAGACTGGATCGGCAGGGCTGTGCTCATGGGGCAAGTATCTCGTTAGGCAGTAAGTTCCGGATCATAGCAAAAGCCGGCTGTGGCGGGTCCGTCGCCGATCACCGGCAAAGGAAAAGTTGCCGGTAGCGTCAGCTCCTCGCCGAATTGCGGGCCGTCGAACACCGTATCGCCGCCGTCCATTGCCGCCAGTTCCGCACCGACGTGCAGCCCCTTGAAGTCGAACAGGGAATGATCGGCCAGATGTGAAGGGACGACGTTCTGCAATGCCGTGAATACGGCCTCGGTGCGGCCCGGATAACGGCGATCCCAGTCAGCCATCATCTCGCGGATTTTCTGCCGCTGCATGTTGTCCTGCGAACCGCACAGATTGCACGGAATGATCGGGTAATCCATGCCGCGCGCGAAACGGGCGATGTCGCTCTCGGCGCAGTAGGCGAGCGGCCGGATGACGACGTGCGCACCGTCGTCGGTGACCAGCTTGGGCGGCATGGCTTTCAGCTTGCCGCCGAAGAAAAGATTGAGGAACAGTGTATGCACCATGTCGTCACGGTGATGGCCGAGCGCGATCTTGTTGGCGCCGAGTTCCTTGGCGGTGCGGTAGATGATGCCGCGCCGCAAACGCGAACACAGCGAACAGGTGGTCTTGCCCTCGGGAATCTTGTCCTTGACGATCGAGTAGGTGTCCTGCTCGACGATGCGGTATTCGACGCCAATTTTGTCCAGATAGGCCGGCAGCACTTCTTCCGGGAAACCCGGCTGCTTCTGGTCGAGATTCATGGCGATCAGGCGGAAATCGACCGGCGCACGCTGGCGCAAGGCCATCAGCGTCGTCAGCAGGGTGTGCGAATCCTTGCCGCCGGAAAGACAGACGAGGACGGTGTCGCCGTGCTCGATCATGTTGTAGTCGGCAATCGCCTTGCCGACGTTGCTCTCAAGGCGTTTTTTCAGGCGCTGGATATTGCTCGATAGTTCCACGAATACACTTTCAAACGGATCAGAAGAAAAAATCAAAGATGCGTGGTACGACCACCATCGACGTTGATGACCTGGCCGGTGACATAGGCTGCGTCGTCCAGCAGGAAACGCACCGTGCGTGCGATTTCCTGCGGGCTGCCTTCACGCTGCAGCAGGGTGTGCGCAACAATGGCATCGCGCGCGGCGCTGTCAAAAGCCTCATCATCGGGCCACAGGATCGGCCCCGGCGCAACGGCATTGACCCGCACTTCGGGCGCCAGCTCGATGGCCAGCGCGCGCGTCAGGCCAAGCAGGCCAGCCTTGGCCGCGCAGTACAGGGGATAGGCCGCGAGCGGTCGTTCGGCATGGATGTCGGTGATATTGACCACCGCACCACGAGTTGCACGCAGGTACGGCGCAGCGGCCTGCGTCAGAAACAGCGGTGCCTTGAGATTGGTGCCGATCAAGTCATTCCACACCGCCAGATCGATCTCGCCGAGCGGCGTCGCAAAAAAGCTTGACGCATTATTCACCAGTGCGTCGAGTCGCCCGAAACGGGCAATGGTTGCCGCCACCAGCAAAGGCAACTGTGTGATATCGAGCAGGTCGGCCTGCAAACACGCCGCCGAAGCCGGCCGCAGCGTATTGAATTCACTGACCAGCGACTCGGCGTCCGCCGTTGCCGTGCGGTAGTGCAGCATGACGTTGGCACCCGCCGCGTGCATTTCGCGCGCGATCGCACAGCCGACCCGCTTTGCCGCACCGGTTACCAATACCGTTTTGCCATTCACGGCCCACTCCTGAATATCAAAACACGGAAGACAAGGAGCTGGATTTTAACGTTTTTTTTCAGGGGTGATCGCATTTGACTTTAAAACCTACCACAGAGGCGCAGAGGACGCAGAGATGACGCAGAGAAAATCAGAGCTTTGCTCTTCTCTGCGTTTCCTCTGCGCCTCTGCGTCTCTGCGGTGGGGTTGGGTGGTTAAATACAATCACTTGTTTTTTGCCCTTGTTGCCCGACAAAAGCGTGCGCTGCGCGTTAAACTGCGATTTCCTACGGAAAACCAAAACCATGCTCCAGGAAATTCCGAATCCCCGACAAATACCCGGCGAAGCACCGCGTCGCTGGTTTCATTCGCCGGACATGGATCTCATCGTCTGGTTGTGCAACGAAATCAGTGGTGAAATCGCCGGCTTCCAGCTTTGCTACGACAAAGCCCGTAGTGAAAAAGCGCTGTACTGGAAGGCCGATCGCGGTTTCTCGCACATGGATGTCGATGATGGCGAGTGCGCTGCCGGCAAACACAAAGCCGCACCCCTGCTCACACCGGACGGGCCGTTCGACAATGCAGTGGTGCAACGTCGCTTTTCCACCGCCGCGCAAGCCCTGCCGGAAGACCTTCGCAACTTTGTCGAAGCCAAGCTGGCGCAAGCAACATCACCCTTGCCACTACCGAGTCCTGCGAACCATGCTGAATCCAGACACGCCGCTCGACGCTGATGAGCTGATGAATTTTGCCGACCGCGTCGAGCTGCTGCCGCCGGCCGAGGCCGAATGGGTCGCTCGCCTGCTGCAGGAATGCATGCGCTGCCGCATGCGTGAAGCCGAGTTGCTAGCCGAGGCGCACGGCCTCGGCAGCAGCGATCATGATCTGGACGATCAGCTCGCACAGGTCGCCCTCGATGCCGCCGAATGGCTGAAGACCCTGTGGAACGTAGGCTACATGGGTGCCGGCAACTTCCCGACGCAGCCACGCTCGGCCTTCCCGACGGTCGAACTCGAAGATGTCATCAAGTCAGCCCTGTTCGCCAGAATTCGCCAGGGCAAACGCCCGTTGCCGTTTCCGCCGCCCACCCAGCACGGTTCGCCGTGGCATGAACTCGTTGAATCCACCGACCAGCCGCATACCGTCGCGGCCGAGATTATTCGCGACGAGCAGGGGTTGCCGCTGGGCGCGACGATCGAAGCCTGTGCCGACTGGCGGATCGTTGAAGAAATCGCCAAAGACCGCGAATATCTGGTCCAGCATCAAGGCAAAGGTCCGCTCTACCGGCTGCAACTCGACATCTTCACCGCCGAATTGCGCCGCGAGCCACCGCGCTGGACGCGCAAAATCCGCCAGCAGGAGCGTGGCGGCTTTCGCAGCTATACGCTTGTATGGCCGAAAGCGGAAGGTGATGAGCAATCCATCACCCTGCGCGCTGCGTCCTGGGAGCGCGCAGAATCCGAAGCCGAGCACTGGGTTGCGACCCGGTATCCGGAAATGTATGGGCAGGTGCGCTTTGAACGGGGCGAATAAAACCGCTGCCAATGCTGCAACCATCTGACTGACGCTTCACCTATTCCGCCCGCTTGATCACCATGACCCTGCCCGCCCCCGACGCTGACGGACTCGCCTACAGCGCCGCACTCACCCAACGCATCGCCGCCGAAATTGATGCTGCCGGCGGCTGGATCGGCTTTGCGCGCTTCATGGAACTGGCGCTCTACGCGCCGGGCATGGGCTATTACTCGGGCGGCGCGCGCAAATTCGGCGCTGCCGGTGATTTCGTCACCGCACCCGAGTTGTCGCCGGTCTTCAGCCAGACAATCGGCGCACAGGTAGCGCAGATTCTCGCGCTCAGTGCGCCGCAGATCATTGAGGTCGGCGCCGGCTCGGGTCGGCTGGCAGCGGATCTGCTGCTTGAACTTGAACGGCGTGCGGCGTTACCAGTGTCGTACGGCATCCTCGACCTCTCGGGCGAACTGCGCGCACGACAGCGCGAAACGATCGCGCAACGCGCCCCCCATCTGCTTGCCCGGGTGCGCTGGCTTGACCGCCTGCCCGAACACTTCGACGGCCTGGTGCTGGCCAATGAACTGCTCGATGCCATGCCGGTCCATCTTGTTGTCTGGCGCGACGAAGGAATCTGCGAGCGGGGCGTAGGTTTTGCGAACGGCCAGTTTACGTGGGCCGATCGCCCGGCCGGCGGTCGCCTGCTTGAACGCGCGCAGGCGCTGGCCGAAGAATGTTCGCTGCCGGCCAGCTATCTGAGCGAAATCTGCCTCGCCGCCCCGGCTTGGACAGCGGCCTGGGCCGGCATTCTCGGACGCGGCGCGCTGCTGCTGATCGACTACGGTTTCCCCCGCCACGAGTACTACCACCCGCAACGCAATACCGGCACGCTGATGTGTCACTACCGTCACCATGCGCACGGCGAACCCTTCTACCTGCTGGGGCTGCAGGACATTACGGCACACGTGGATTTCACCGCCATCGTCGAGGCCGGCAGCGAAGCCGGACTCGACTTCCTCGGCTACACCACACAATCGACCTTTCTGCTTAACTGTGGCCTGCCCGAGGTGCTCGCACGCACACCGGTCGACGATAGCGCACGCTATCTGCCGCTCGCCAACTCGGCGCAGAAGCTGATTTCGCCGGCCGAGATGGGCGAGTTGTTCAAGGTAATCGCGTTAGGTAAAGGGATTGCCGACCCCTTGCTTGGCTTCGTCCAGGGCGACCGCAGCGAGACGCTATGAACGTGGCTCGCCCGGCGTTGCGTTTTGACATGGGGTATTGCCATTGCCAAGTTGCCGGCGCGGTCGATTGGGAAGGCGCAGTACGGGTCAAAGAAAACGGCAAGGAAATCGGACGCGGCTATCTGGAAATGACCGGTTATGGCGAACAAATCCGGGTCGGATAATAGGGCTATTTGCCCCTAAAGGGATTTCCTGCGGTCATATTTTGAGGTTGGAATCAGTCTTTTGACCGAAATTTTTCCAATACTGCGTGTGGTTGGAATTGCATTAGCGACACTGGCGGCTAATGTCATAAACCAGCCGTTGGTTGTAATATGGCTTCAGGCAGTTGCCGGCCATCAAGAGACATAGCGAGCGTGAAGAATCGTCAGGTTCGAACGACGGGTAACTGATCAGTAAGCCGCCATCAATTACCTCAGTCGTCGGTCTCTTGGTCGGCCTTTGCCGACGTTGGCAATTTTTGAAACATGGAACCAGCACGACAGGTTTGAGCGTCAGCTTACCGAAATATTGAACTCACCCAATCGGCCATGTGCGGCCATAGCGACAGTGAAAAGCTGTCCGGCTCAAACGACGGGAAACTGATCCCTAAGCCGCCATCAATGGCTTCAGTCGTCAGTCTCTTGCTCGGCCTGAGCCTACCTTTAGACACCGATCCGAATCGGTCGGCAATGCCGCACATTCCAGCCGTTCTGCTGAAAAATTTCTTGAACACCAGTTTCTCCTTCCTGCACTTTAAGGCGAGCATCAAAGAACCAGTCGTCCTTGCTTGCTGCTCCGATCGAAGGAAAACACGTGTTCGCCCGGGTTTTCTTCGCATCGCCCGACAATTCTTCCGGGGAAATCTGGCTCTCCTCTATCCAACTTAACCATCCAGCCGCAAATCGGGCATTCCGCGGAATAGCGATGCACGTGGATCGTGCTTGGCGCGTCGGGATCTTTTGAACGATTGATTTCAACCGTGGCTCCTAGCTCTTTCCATGAAAGAAACCACTCCGATGCGAGCATGATCCGCTGATCGAAGAGCTGGAAAATCCCGCTAGAGTGTTTGTATGCCGCGACTGGGAAGCCTATCGCCACCGCGAGCAGTACGACATCTTGCCCGGTTAGTGGAGTGGTCCTGTGCCAGAGAACGAGCCAGGCCAATATGACGAGACTCGCTGCCACGATGAAGAAAGAAAGCTGCCATGTAAGAAAGCCCCACCGTTTTGAAGCTGTCCATCGGAGGCCGTCCTCAAAAACTAACTTACCAAGCAACGAGAGCTTCAGCGTCAAATCCCGTTTGTAGATAAGCGTTCCGTCAGGTATTTCCTCCTCGTTGGTCGCTGAGAGGTCTTCAGACCCGGGAACCTCTTTGGCCGCCAGTCGGTAAAAGGCGGGCTTACCGTCATCTTTCTCAAGCACCGGATAAAAGCCCAGACCAGCCTGACGTGCCAACTCGATCAGTCTTGCTTCGATCTCGGGGTAATAGCGAACCTCGATTTCTTTCCAAATCGGACTTAGCCAAGCCGATGGCTCTTGGTTAGGGTTGCCATCGAGGTCAACATGAATTGCCTTGGTCGGTACACGAGGCGGCATTTGATTCTGGGAAGCCGCCTTTTGCGTCTCAGAAGCCAAATAGACCATCACTTTTCCTGCACGCATCGACTTCCGGTCATTCGGAATCGCGTTGATCATTACCTCTGCCAGTCGCAGATACGTCTCGCAATCGAGCTCGCCGCTATAGGCACGAAACAACTGTTTTTCTTGATATTCACCGACCATCAGTTGATCCTCAAATGACTCATTCTGACTACTAACCGTCCCGGGCCTAGCCTAGCTTGGCACTTGTTTTCAACAAGGAGGCCAAGAAAATGTCAGACAGCACAAATTTGAAACATGGTATTCCATTCGGCTGGCACGCGCAGTCCCAACGTATGGTTCGACCGGATCAAGTTGCAAGGGGCCAGGCCTGCGAATGTACTTGCGTCACGTGTGAGGCACTCCTGATTGCGCGGCAAGGGGCAATCAGGGAATGGCATTTTGCTCATGGCAGTGACACCAATTGCGATCATGCAGCAGAAGCCGCGATTCACCGAATGGCAAAACAGCTGATTGTGGACCGCGGCGAGATTTTTGTGCCCGCACGAGAAATGACCCGTACGATCTATGGGAAGAACAGGGTCTGGGAGGAATCCCTGACCGTGTCGCTCCAATCGAGCGGACTTCACCCCATTGCCGAACCGGTCTCAGAAAAATCGATTGGTCTCCCCGGAGTCGTGGGCGAATCATTCCGTCCCGATGTTATTGGTGAGTTGGACGGGTTCCCAATCGCCATTGAAATACGCAACACCCATGCCGTCGACGACAACAAGTTCGCCTGGCTGAAGAAGCATCGTTACTCTCTCCTGGAAATCGACGTCGCCGATATCGCAGATCTCCCGCCAGCTGAATTGCAGTTAGCCCTCGAAGCTCGCCTGTTTGAAGATGCTGAGCACTCTTTCTGGCTAACTCATGCGAAAGACCTCGACAGTGAAGCGATTCTCGACCAGATGGAATCTGAAGTCAGACAAGCCAAATCCATCGAAGAACAAGCGGCGCTGGCAATACTTGAAGCTGAAGAAGCCGAGTGGAAACGCCGTCAGGAGTTTCTTAAGCAAGTTCGTGACGTGGAGGATTTCAAGATCCGCTTCGGATCAGCGACCGTCAGGTTGGGGCGCAACCAACAGCGAATCTCATTAAAAGTCCATGGATTTGCTCAAAGTGAGGTCTTCAATGCGACAAAGAGCGTCGCCCGCAGGCACTTGGGGCGATTTAACGTCAAAGCACGATGCTGGGAGTTCTTCTGCCATAACGGAATCGAGCCGTTCTTTCATCAACTCTGTGGAGAAGTTGAAGCCGAGTGCTTTGAACGTCTAAATGGAGGTGCAGATTCGACGATTTCGGAAAGAAGACCTGATCCGGCGGCTCCCCACCAACCAGTTCAGTTGCTGACCATTCAGCCGTTACCCGTTTACTTCGAAGACCCGAACCTTCAAGAACAATTTGACGAACGCGCTGGCATTCGCGAATTCGAGGCAGGAATTGAGCGTAGTCTTGCCGAGCATCAGGCAAAACAAGATGTTCAAATGCGCTGGGGGGTGCCCGACCCATTGCGGCCCCATGACGATTGCAAGCCTTTTGGCAAGTCAATGATCGGAAACCTGCCGTTCGAGATTCGGGGTGGTGGCCGGAATCTCGGCTAGCCTGAACTGAACGTATGGCAGCGAAGGACCAATGAGTGCTCGGTGCTCCCTGCTGCCGGGAGGGCCCTCTCTACAACCGCTGCTAGCGAGCGTTGTACAAGTTTTCCTAGTGCTTGAAACGCGGAGTCCAGGACTCAATGAGGGATTGCTCCAAGGGGTTCTTTGTGCGGAATATTGGCTGCCGCTATAGTGCCTGTAATTTCTAAGGTGACGACTTAGAAATTACAGGATGACTGAAACGTCACCTGCACGCACATCTTGACCATCAGATCAAGACCGAGGCGCGATGGTTCGCCAGCCAGTCTCGGAACAGACCATGCAGCCGCACTGCCGCAGCCAGCAAATCCTCCGCCTCGCTCGCGCTGGCCTCAACCATGCCGCCATACTCAGAAGCATTGCGCCGGGTATGGTAGCGATCAAGCGTAATCCAGAGTTCCGGTGGTGCGCCGATGGTGACGGCCAGTGTCTGAAAAACTACGGCCCGGTGGCCGCGCCCACTATCAGGACGATAGCCGTTTGCCCGTAGCGCCGCAAAAGCCAGCGCATGCGCTGCGTCATAAGCGAGCATGAAACGACCGGGCGGACTCAGCGAAGGGGTGGCGGCGTCGGCCAGATAAATGGTGGCCTTGCGCAGGCTCGTGACAATTTCTTCGTCGGCAGGCGGCTCTGCCTTGAGCTGACCAACGCGGACGAGGTTTTCAAGACTGCTCATGGCACCGCCGTTTATTCAAATGTTCCCCACAGCGTAATCAACTCGCCGGCGAGAACCTTTTTCAGAAAATAGTCGTCGCTCTGGCGCCGGCTTCGATATTCGTCTTCGGTCATCAGTGTCGGCGATACCCGCATGCCAAGTGCGGCCTCGGCCCCGTGCAAAGGAACGGCCAACTCAGACAGTCGTACGTCACCGACCAGTAGCAAATCAACGTCGCTGTCGGCCCGCTGCTCGCCTCTGGCCACTGAACCAAAGACGCCAGCATACCGGATACGGCTGGCCAATGGCTCAAGGAAACGGCGCAGCTGATCGGGAATGCCGAAAGACTTGCCGACCAGCCCGACCAGCTCCCGATAAACCGCAGCCTCCGGATTGGCGCGGTAAAAGACGAGATTGCCGCGCGGCTCCCGCAGGATCAGCCCGGCACCGGTCAAGCGGTCTAGATCCTTGCCGACCTGGCTTCCCCCCGTTCCGACCTGCTTGATGATTTCACGGGTATAGAAAGACTTGTCCGGCTGGCCAAACAGGAGCGCAAGTATTCCACTCAGCGTTTTGCTGAACAGTGCGTTGGCGATTCCACTCGAGGAGGCTTGAGACATTGCAGCACCATGCGAACCTAAAAACAGTTCAATCGTACCTTATATAAGTTCGAAATAGTTGAAGGATAGAGAACAGGCTCTCAAATCAACAAATCAAAGGGGCTTGAATTAACGCCCGGAAAATAAATTATTGGCCGTCCGGGTTTTCGCTCATCGTTTAATTCAAGTTTTTTCCAAGGTCATGGCGCTTGGCAAAGGCATCACGGAACCGCTAGTCGGCTTCGTTAACAGCGACCGCAGCGAGACGCTATGAACGTGGCTCGCCCGGCGTTCCGGCGTTCAACTTGTCCAGTTGCTCGCGGATTTTTGCGGGCTCTTCAAGACGCAGCATGCGCCGGACAATCGGCCCCAGCTCGGAAATGTCACTCTGCATGACCTTCTGCTTTACTTCAAGGATATGCGCTGGATGCATCGAGAACTGGCGCAGGCCCATGCCGAGTAGGAGGCGCGTCAGCGTCGGGTCGCCGGCCAGTTCGCCGCAGACGGAAATCGGTATATCGGCTTTTTCGGCACTGGTGATGGTGTGCGCGAGAAGCATCAATACCGCCGGATGCAAGGGGTCATAAAGATGCGACACCTGTTCGTCGCTGCGGTCAATCGCCAGCGTGTATTGAATCAGATCGTTGGTGCCGATCGAGAGAAAATTCAGCCGGCGCAGGAACAGGCCGACCGCCAGCGCTGCCGCCGGAATTTCGATCATGCCGCCGACTTCAATGGCTTCGTCAAAAACGATTTTCTGGCCACGCAGGCTTGACTTGGCCTGCTCGACGGCGGCCAGCGTCTGGTCGATCTCGTGCGCATGCGAGAGCATCGGGATCAGCAGCTTGATCTTGCCGTACTTCGAGGCACGCAGGATGGCACGCAGCTGGTTCTGGAACATCTTCGGTTCGGCCAGCGATACGCGAATGGCGCGCAAACCGAGCGCCGGGTTGGTATGCACCCGATCGCCGACGACATCTTCGGGGTGCAGATCCTTGTCGGCGCCGAGGTCGAAGGTGCGGATGGTCACCGGCCGTCCGTCCATGCCCTTGACGACCTTGCGGTAGGACTCGAACTGTTCGTCTTCGCTCGGCATGTCGCCACGGCCAAGAAACAGGAATTCGGTGCGGAAGAGGCCGATGCCTTCGGCGCCGCCATCGAGTGCCGCCGCAATATCTCCAGGCAGCTCGATATTGGCGTGCAGGGCAATATCAACCCCGTCGAGCGTGCATGACTTTACCGACTTCAGGCGCTTGAGCTTGGTGCGCTCAAGCTCGATCTGGCTCTTGCGCAGCCGGTATTCTTCGAGCACGCGCGGATCGGGATTGACGATCAGCACGCCGCGCGTGCCATCGACAATGATCGTTTCCTTGTCACGAATCAGCTGGCGGGCGTTATGCAGGCCAAGTACCGCCGGGATCGCCAGACTGCGCGCCAGAATGGCGGTGTGCGAGGTGGCGCCACCGACATCGGTGACGAAGGAGGCGAAGTGATGCTCCTTGAATGCAATCACATCGGCCGGCGCCAGATCATGTGCGACGACGATCAGGTTCTCTTCCTTGACGCCCTTGGCCGCCTTCAGTGCTGCGCGGCCGGGTTGTCCAACGAGTTCCCTGACCACCCGCTCGACGACCTGACGTATGTCGTAGCTGCGCTCGCGCAGATACTGATCCTCGATCTGCTCAAACTGCTCGACCAGCAGTTCCATCTGCTGCACCAGCGCCCACTCGGCATTGCAGCGTCGCTCACGGATCAGTTGCTTGGGCGTTTCGGAAAGCTCGGGGTCGGAAAGAATCATCGAATGCAGGTCGATGAAGGCGCCGAGCTCGGCCGGGGCGTGCTCCATGCCCTCCTTCATCATCTCGAACTCACCGCGCACCCGTGCCAGGGCCGCTTCGAAACGCGCGATTTCCCGATCGACCATACGCGGCGCGATGACCAGATGCGACACCTCAAGCGTCGCATGCGACATGAGGTGCGCCTGACCGATGGCGATACCGTCGGAGACTGCGAGTCCGTGCAGGGTGAAACTCATGGGGCGCTCACTCGCCCTCGCCGAACTTGTCGGCGATCAATTTGAGAATGGCCTCAAGTGCGACCAGTTCGTCCTCACCCTCGGTTTCGATAACGACCTGCGAACCCTTGCCGGCAGCTAGCATCATGACGCCCATGATGCTCTTGGCGTTGATACGGCGCGGCCCCTTTTCCATCCACACTTCGGATTTAAAACTGCCGGCCAGTTGCGTAATTTTCGCCGAAGCCCGCGCATGGAGGCCCAGTTTGTTGGTGATTTCAGTTTCGGCGCGTGCCATCAGGAATCCTTGTTGGTTTGTCCGGCAGGCTACATGTTCATCGCACCATCGCGTGCACCGCTGATGGCTTTTTGCATCATGACTTCCATTCCCTTGTCGCGATAGGTCAGCGCTCGCAACAGCATCGGCAGGCTCAAGCCGGCGATTCCCTCAATGCGCCCTGAATCGAGCAGTTTCAGTGTCAGGTTGGCGGGGGTCGCGCCGAAAATATCGGTCATCACCAGCACACCATTGCCACCATCGACTTCGTTCAGCAGTAGCCGGGCGAGCGGCAGGACATCAAGCGGATCGTCCTGTGCCGCGACGCCGAGTTGTGCGATCAGCGGCGGGCGCTTGTTGAGAACGTGGCAAACGTTCTGAATCAGGCTTTCGCCGAACGTGCCATGGGTTATCAGTAAAATGCCGATCATCGTGATGTCTGATTGCTGCAGAAGGTTACGAGCACTTATTCTAAGGGATTCTGGCCTGTTCAGACGATGCGCTTGATAAGTCGCCATCCCGCCCGCTTGGCGAAAATGGTCATTTACCTGCATCGCGTGCAGTATCCTATGCACGCAAGCTTCACCAACGCCCGCCTTGACGAAATTTTGCCCATGAACAGACCGCCGCATTTCCAGAGAGCCCTACGGCAAGCGCTTCTCCTGTCGCTCACCTTCCTTTCGGCCGGCGTTGCGCAGGCTGAATGGATGCCGCTTGGCAGAAATGAAAGTTTTCGTATTTTTCTGGATCAGAAGCTCATCGAGAAAAGCGATGGTTTCGTACAGGCATGGCAACTCATGGATTTTACGGTGGGTCAGTGGATGGATGCGCGGACCGTCGTTGGATCAATCAAGAGTCTGGTCGAGTATGACTGTCGTCAGCCGCGTTCCCGGACGCTTGCCAGCGAGGCCTATTCCGAGCAGATGGGCGCGGGCCGCAAGGTGGCCAATGAACAATTGCCCGACCCGCAATGGGAGGACATTGCACCCGGCAGCACCGCTGAAAAGATACGGATTATCGCCTGCGATAAAAGGCGGTAGTTTTCCCGCAAGGCGCTCAGGGGAGTAGTTCCAATGCCTTGGGCGGGCCGCCAACATACTCAAGGCGACGTTGCAGCGCAGCGCTGACCTGAACGCGCCCCTCGGCGTCGACGCGCAATACCTGATCGACCGCCAGCGCCTGCGCCAGACGCGGCCATTCGGCGCCGGCGATGAACAGGGGTTTGGACGCTGCATCCGAGAGCGTGCCGGCCGCCGGGCGCGGCGTGATGAGCACGGTGAGCGATTGCGTATGTGTTACCGGTGCAGCGCTGCGTGGGTCAAGCAGGTGGCAGTAGCGCTTGCCGTCGAGCTCGAAATAGCGCTGATAGTCGCCTGAGGTGCCAATCGCCTCACCATCATCGAGGGCGACAGTCGCCAGCGGCCCCGGTTGGCGGGGGTGCTGGATGCCGATACGCCAGCGCTCACCGTTTTTTGTGCCGAGCGCCATGACGTTGCCGCCGATGTTGATCAGCGCATTACTGACGCCCTGCTCGCGCAAAATGACCGCTGCCCGATCCAGCGCAACGCCTTTCAGATAGCCGCCAAAGTCGAGCGCCAGTGCGCGGTTTTGACTGCTGGCACGCAAGCCTTCAAGTTGCAGACCGGCAACGCCGGGGCGGTCTGCACGCCATGCGGCGAGCGCGGCGGGGTCAGGTAACGCGGCCTTGAATTCGTCGGAATGGAAACCCCACAGTCTGATCAGGCCACCGATGCCGGGATCAAAGAGACCTTCGCCGGTTGCCGCAATGCTTCGTGCATCGGTGATCAGGGCAGCCATCTCGGGTGTTGCGTCATGCGTCCTGCCGGCAGCAAAAGCTTCATTCAGTGCGCTCAGTTCGGACGGCTTCCAGGCGTGATAGGTGCGGTGCAGGCGGTCGAACTCGCGCAGCACGGCAGCAGCGGCGGGGCGCGCCTTGGCCTCGTCGAGACCGGCAATCAACACTTCGACACGGGTGCCAAAAACAAAGGACTCCTGCTTGTGCAGCGGGGCTTTGGCGCAGGCGGTTAACGCGAGTAACGCTGACGAAAACAAAATCCAACGCAGAGGCGCAGAGGCGCAGAGGAAATGCAGAGAAAACCAAAAGAAATTCAGGGTTCCTCTGCGTTTCCTCTGCGTTTCCTCTGCGCCTCTGCGGTAGGTTTTTACGCTTGTCAGCCCGTGCATTCCCGCTCCAGCGCCGCGACAAACATCGCGGCGACGTCGAAGCCCGTTTGTTCTTCAATCTCGACCATGCACGTCGGGCTGGTGACGTTGATTTCGGTCAGCCAGTCGCCGATCACGTCGATGCCGACCAGCAGCAGGCCGCGTGCGGCGAGCACCGGCGCGAGTGCGCCGGCGATTTCGCGGTCGCGCGCAGTCAGTTCACGCGCCACGCCGCTGCCGCCGGCGGCCAGGTTGCCGCGTGTTTCGCCGGCCTTCGGGATGCGCGCCAGGCAATAAGGCACGACGTCGCCGCCGACGATCAGGATGCGCTTGTCGCCATCGACAATCTCGGGAATGTAGCGCTGCGCCATGATCGTTCGCGCGCCATCGTGGGTGAGGGTTTCGACAATCACGTTGCGGTTCGCATCGTCGTGGCGGACGCGGAAGATCTGGCTGCCGCCCATGCCGTCGAGCGGCTTCAGGATGGCATCGCGCTGCGTATCTACAAAAGCATGGAGGCGCGCCGCCTCGCGCGATACCAGCGTCGGCACGGCGAACTGCGCAAACTCGGCAACGGCCAGCTTCTCCGAGTGGTCGCGCAGGGCACGCGGCCGGTTGAAGACGCGCGCGCCTTCCGCTTCGGCGCGTTCGAGCAGCCAGGTGGTGGTCACATACTCGATGTCGAAGGGCGGGTCCTTGCGCATCACCACGCCGGCGAAATCGCGCAGCGGCACAACGCGTCGCTCAATCTCGGCAAACCACTGCGCATCGTCGCCAAGCATCTCCAGATGCACCGCCTCGGCACAAACACCATGCAGCGCGGACCAGTGGATCGCCGGCTGTTCAATCGCCCACACGGCGTGCCCAGACGCCTGCGCCGCACGCATCATGGCAATGCTGGAGTCTTTGTAAGCCTTCAGCGAAGCTAGCGGGTCGAGTACGAAAGCAAAACGCATGAATCTATGCCTCCACCGGTGCCGTACGCTCAAGCTCAAGCGAAGCGGCAAGTTGTTCCAGCCGGGCGATCACGCCATAGGCGTAAAACCGGTTCGGCGGTGCATCGGGATTCTGGCACTGGTCGGGTAGCGAGCAGCTTGTTTCGAAAGCCAGCGGCTCGAAGTGCATGCCCGGCGCGTTGAGGTTCTCGTCCTTGGCGCGGCCGGTATGCACGCGGTAAAAACCGCCGACCACGTAGCGATCGATCATATACACCACCGGTTCGGCAACGCCCTCACCGACCTGCTCGTGCGTATGCACGCCCTCCTGAATGATCACCTGCGAGACGGCCAGACCTTCCTTGATCACCGACATCTTGTTGCGCTGCTTGCGGTTCAGCCCGGTTACCTCAGACGCGTCCTTGACGGTCATGATGCCCATGCCGTAGGTGCCAGCGTCGGCCTTGACCACCACGTAGGGCGTCTCGTCGATGCCGTATTCCTTGTACTTCTCGCGGATCAGGCCGAGTACCGCGTCAACATTGGCCGCCAGGCATTCCTCGCCCTGCCGCTCGTGAAAGTTGATGCTGTCGCACACAGAGAAATAGGGATTGATCTGCCACGGGTCGATGCCGACCAGTTTGGCAAAGTCGCCGGCCACTTCGTCGTAGGCAGCAAAGTGATT
>JBIKLY010000010.1:0-57843 GCA_044359525.1 Rhodocyclaceae bacterium
CTCAGGTTGCTGGGTAGCAATGAAGGCGCTCGCCGACACCGTTGAAACTTCGGCCTCGGTATCGATCGACCCGCTCTCGCCGGTGATCCGGCTGCCCGAAGATTTCGAACTGCCGCAGGATGATCCGCACGGTCTCAATATTCGCTGGCCTGACCCGCCTCTGGTTCAAGAAGCGCGCCTGATCAACCACAAGATCTACGCGGCGCTCGCCTACTGTCGCGCCAACCAGCTCAACCGCATCGTCATCGACAGCGCCGACCCGGCGACACCCGCCCGTCTCGGCATCATCACAGCGGGGAAATCCTATCTCGATGTTCGCCAGGCCTTTGACGAGCTCGGCATCACCGACGAACTCGCGGCGAAAATCGGCATCCGCCTGTATAAGATCGGCATGGTCTGGCCGCTGGAGGCCGATGGCGTGCGCCGTTTTGCCGAAGGACTGGAAGAAATTCTGGTCGTTGAAGAAAAACGTCAGCTGCTCGAATACCAGCTCAAGGAAGAACTCTACAACTGGCGCGAGGACGTCCGTCCACGCGTCATCGGCAAGTTCGATGAAAAAGGCGAATGGTCACTCCTGCCCACCGGCAACGGCTATCTCACACATGGTGACTGGCTGCTGCCAGCCGCCGGCGAGTTGTCGGTGGCGCAGATCGCCCGCGCGCTGGCGTCGCGCATCGGCCGCTTCTTCACCTCGCCGACCATCGAAGCGCGCCTCGCGCTGATCGAGAACAAACAGAAGGCGCAATCTGCCGCAATTATTCTGGGCAACAGCAACGGCACGCAGGCGATCCAGCGCACACCGTATTTCTGCTCGGGCTGCCCGCACAACACCTCGACCCGCGTCCCTGAAGGCTCACGTGCCGTCGCCGGTATCGGCTGTCACTATATGGTGACGTGGATGGACCGCAACACGGCGACCTTCACGCACATGGGCGGCGAAGGCGTCACCTGGGTCGGCCAGGCACCTTTCACCAACGACAAGCATGTTTTCGCCAACCTCGGCGACGGCACCTACTTCCACTCGGGCCTGCTGGCGATCCGTCAAGCTGTGGCGGCAAAGGTCGCCATTACCTACAAGATTCTCTATAACGACGCGGTGGCCATGACCGGCGGTCAGCCGATCGACGGTACGCTGAGCGTCGCCCAGATGACCCGCCAACTCGAAGGTGAGGGTATCGAGAAAATCGTCATCGTCACCGACGATCCAGCCAAATACGAACAAATCACCGGTCTCGCGCCGAACACGCCGATTTACCACCGCGACCGGCTTGACGCCGTACAGCGTGAATTACGCGAATACCCCGGCACCTCGATTCTCATCTACGACCAGACTTGCGCCACCGAGAAACGACGTCGTCGCAAACGTGGCAAGCTGATCGATCCGGCAAAACGTGTCTTCATCAACGAAGCGGTCTGCGAGGGCTGCGGCGACTGCGGCGTGCAATCGAACTGCCTTTCGATCATCCCGGTTGAGACAGAATACGGTCGCAAGCGCGCCATCGACCAGTCATCGTGCAACAAGGACTATTCATGCATCAACGGCTTCTGCCCAAGCTTTGTCACCGTTGAAGGCGGCCGGCTGCGCAAGGGCAGCGCCATCGCCGCCGATGAAAGCGTCTTCCGCACACTGCCCGACCCCGTCATCCCGGATACGGCACAGCCGTTCAACCTCCTGATCACCGGTGTCGGCGGCACCGGTGTCGTCACCCTCGGCGCATTGCTCGGGATGGCCGCGCACCTCGATGGCAAAGGTGTTTCGGTACTCGACATGACCGGCATGGCGCAAAAATACGGCGCAGTTTTCTCACACCTGCGCATTGCTGAGCGACCTGAGGACATCCACGCCGCACGCATCGCTACCGGCGAAGCGCACGCCATCATCGGCGGCGACCTGGTGGTCACCGCCGGGGCGGAGGCGCTCTCGAAGACCCTTGCAGGCAAGACACGCGCGGTAGTGAACCTTGCCGAAACACCGACCGCCGATTTCACGCGCAACCCCGACTGGCACTTTCCGAAACAAAAGATGCAGACGCAGGTAGAGGAAGCCTGCGGGGAAGGCAATGTCTTATTCCTCGACACCCAGCACCTGGCGACCCGGCTGATGGGGGATGCGCTTTACGGCAATCTTTTCCTGCTCGGCCTAGCCTGGCAGCGCGGACTCGTTCCGGTTTCGTTTTCCGCCATCGACAAATCGATCGAGATCAATGGCGCTGCCGTCGAACAAAACCGCAAAGCCTTTCTCTGGGGTCGCCGCGCAGCACACGACCCGGAAGCTGTCCGTCACTTTGCCGAACCGGCCAACGTCCTGCCGATGCACCGTATTTCGCACAACATTGAGGAAACAATTGAGCGCCGAATCGCCGCGCTCACCGCTTATCAGGATGCTGCTTATGCCGATCGCTACAAATCGCAGCTTGACCGTGTACGCGCTGTCGAGAGCATTTTCCAGTCAGCCAAACTGAGCGAATCCGTCGCGCACAACTACTTCAAACTGCTCGCCATCAAGGATGAATACGAGGTCGCCCGGCTTTACACCGACCCGGCATTCTTGCAGCAGTTACGGGAAAAATTCGAAGGCGATTTCAGCTTGCGTTTTTATCTCGCCCCGCCACTGCTCGCCAAGCCGGACCCGGTGACTGGTCGTATTGCAAAACAGAGCTACGGGCCGTGGATGATGCGCGTCTTCAAAGGGCTGACCAAACTCAAGGGCCTGCGCGGCAGCGTCTTCGACATTTTCGGGTACAGCCGCGAACGCGGCATGGAACGTCAGCTGATCGTCGACTACGAGGCCGATATCGAATTAATCCTCAGCCGGCTCAATCCGGAATCACTGGATACGGCACTTGAACTGGCCGCCCTGCCCGAGCAGATTCGCGGCTTCGGCCACATCAAGGAAGCCGCCATCGCGCGGATACGCGACAAGCGGGCGCTGCTCCGCCAGCAGTTACAAAAGCCTGCGCCGGCAACGAAGACCTGCGCAGCCGCCTGAGCAAGCCAGCAACACACGGGATACAATGCGGCGCACAGCCTCAGGAGTGCCGCATTGTCCTCACCCGAATCCGAATCTGATCACAGCACACTGCCGGAAACGCCTGCGCAGCAACGCCCGCACTTACAACAGCTTGCATTGCAATTTTCTGCACTGCTCGCTGTCCTGTCTCTGGCCTGGCCCTACTACGGCCTGCGCAACGAAGATCTGCCCTGGCCGGAAACAGCGCTTGCGATTGGCGCGGTCGCGCTGCTGATCGCCACGCTGAGCCGCCAGCCCTGGTGGTGGCGAATCATCCACGCGCTATTTGCCCCGCTGGCCTGGGGTGTCGCCGAACTGGCGATTGACCCCGGTTGGTTCCTTCTCATGTCCATTCTGCTGCTGCTCGTCTATCGCGGTGCCCTGAGCGGACAGGTGCCCCTCTATCTTTCCAATACCGATACAGCAGCGGCACTCGCCGACCTCACCGCAGATCAAGCACCAATGCGCTTTCTCGACCTCGGCGCCGGTGTCGGCAGCGTGCTGCGTCCGCTGGCAATTGCCCGACCTGACGCCACATTTACGGGCATCGAAAACGCACCAGCGACCTGGTTTGCCGGGCGTCTACGCACCGCCGGGCTGGCCAATTGTGAATGGCACTGGGGTGACATCTGGCAGACCCGGCTCACCGACTACGACGTGGTTTATGCTTTCCTCTCCCCCGCCCCCATGCCGCGCCTATGGCAAAAGGTCGAAAGCGAAATGCGCCCGGGCAGCCTGTTCATCAGCAACAGTTTTGCCGTACCGGGCGTCGAGGCAAGCGCGGTTGTCGAAGTGGGTGACGCCAGGGAAACCCAGCTTTACTGCTACCGGCGCTGAGTACTGGCCGAATAATTTCAACGCAGAATTTTTTGCCCCGATCGCTACTGGAATTTAATCCCGTAACGGGCAACTGAAACCAGCGCCTGGGTGCGACTGGAGACACCAAGGGCCTTGAAAATCGCTGTGATGTGTATTTTCACCGTTCCCTCGGACAAACCCAGCTGCTCGGCAATATCGCGATTTGATTTGCCGCGGGTCATCAGCGCCAGCACGTCGGCCTGCCGCTCGGTGAGACCGAATTCGGCAGGACAGGCCTCACCGCCAATCGGTGTATGCGGCAAATCAGCGCCCAGATTCATCGGCATCAACTGTTCCGGTGCGAATATCCTGCCTTCAAGCACTTCACGCAAGGCAGCAATCAGGCGGTCGCTGGAATAAGCCTTGGGAACAAAACCGGAGGCGCCATTTTTCAGTGCCCGATTCACCGTATGCGCGTCATCGAATGCCGAAACAATCACCACCGGAACCGCCGGAAAGCGCTGGCGAATAATGCCCAGACAGGTCAATCCATCAACGCCAGGCAAGCCGAGATCGAGCAACACCAGATCAAAGTCCTGTGCCTGATCGAGCAGGTTGCCCGCACATTCGCAGTCAGCCGCTTCAAAAATCTGGACATCGTCATCAAGCCGGCGAAGCGTTTGCACGAGTCCTTCACGAACCAGCGCATGATCCTCGACGACCAGCAATTTCAACATGGAATACCCCGGCAACATAGCGATCTGTTAATACTTTAGCATCAACGGCAAGCCGGACGAATCCTTATCGGCTAATTTTTGCTAAGATGCAAGAACACCACCACGCTAGGAGCCCAAAATGTCACACGACGATTCAGCCAATGATCCGATGAATTTCGTCAAGAACATGTGGGGCAACATGGGGTTCTCCCTGCCCGGCATGGTCACCCCGACTTTTGATGTCGAAGAAATCGAAAAGCGGGTGAAGGACATGAAAGCCGTCGAAGGCTGGCTGAAAATGAATCTCTCGATGCTGCAAATGACGATCCAGAGCCTTGAAATGCAATGCGTTACGCTCAACGCAGTACGCACCATGGGCAATATGGCGGCCAGCCAAACTGCTGCAAGCCCCGCTGCCAGCACATCACAGGCCGCGCCGGACGCCGCCGGAAACGCCACCCAAGCCAGCATGTGGCCATGGAACCTGATGCAGCAGATGCAGGATCAGATGCAACAGGCAGCCGCCGAACAAGCCACCGGGTCGGCCGCCGCCGAAGAAAAAGCCGCCGCCGCAAAGCGGAACAAAAAATCCCAGTAGAGCCACCCCGTTACATCAAGGCCTCAAACAGCGCCGCATTGCTGCAGGCTGGTGATTTCCTCGTCACCATAGCCCGCTTCCTGCAATATTTCGACACTATGCTCGCCGGCCGAAGGGGCATGGCGCTCTACCGCAAACTGCCAGCCGGACAACTTCACGGGTGGTGCAATTTGCCACACTCCGTCGGCATGAACGCTCATGCCGCGCGATACGAACTGCGGATGCGTCAGCGCCTCAGCGACGCTCAACACCGGCGTTACGCAACAATCGACGCCGACAAAAATCGCAATCCACTGCGCTTGCGTCCGGCTGACAAACAGGGCTTCCAGTTCGCCGCGCAATACGGCAGCGGGCGCGCCGCGTGCGGCATGCCGGCACTTCCAGTCCGCGCGACCGATCGTGTCGCAAAAAATGTCCCAGAATTTTTTCTCAAGCGGCGCTACTGCCATATAGCGGCTGTCCGCCGTCGCATACACCCCATAACCTGCATCACCGCCACTGAGCAGGTCACCACCACGTGGCGCAAGGCCCGTCGCGCTCTGCAGTGCGAACAAGGGAAACAGATTGTGCGCCAGAACCGCCTCGCTCATCGCCAGGTCAACCAAGCGCCCCCGCCCCGTACGCTGAGCATCGAAAAGTGCGGCAAGCATTCCCATCACGCTGCTCATCGCACCACCGAGCAGATCGCCGATCTGCAGGTTGGGAATTGCCGGCTGACCGGAATTCACGCCAATCTGGTCGAGCACACCGGCTAAGCCGATGTAATTCAGGTCATGTCCGGCCGCCATCGCCAGCGGGCCGCTCTGGCCATAACCGGTGATGGCGCAATAGACAATTTTTGGATTGACCGAGCGCACTGCTTCAAAACCGATACCCAGCTTGTCGGTCACGCCGGGCCGGAAACTTTCCACAACGATATCCGCAGCGCGCGCAAGACGCAGGAAAACATCGCGCCCGGCAGCTTGTTTGAGGTCGAGACACAGGCCGCGCTTGTTGCGATTGACGCTGCGGTAAAAAACACTAACGCCATCGGGCCCCTCACCCATTGTCCGCGCGTAGTCTCCTGGGCCATGGTCCTCGATCTTGACCACATCAGCCCCCATGTCGGCCAGATGCATGGTTGCCACCGGGCCGGGAAGCAGGCGACTCAGATCAAGAACGCGGACACCCTGCAGCGGCCCGCCAATCACTTACGCAGCTCGCAGCGCTCCAACCAGGAAGCATCCAGATCAATGACATCGCCTTTTTTGAGCTGCGTATCCAGAAAATAGCCGCGAAACAACCAGCCGGTGCTGCCGTGCTGGTGTGACCACGGGGTTTCCCACTCATCAATCGTGAGCCCGATACGCAGCACCTCAACTTCGCGCACCTCGGCATCCGTCTGCACGCAAGGGCTCGCCGCCGCGACACGAGCCCAGTCGTCGCGCGTGTAGGCGGCGCGCGCCCTCGGAATTTGCGGGCAACGGCCAGCGGTGCGGCGCTCACGGGACACGCGGGAAATCGTACCTTTCAGCCAGTAGGTTGGCGCCTTGAGGATACGTCCGTTGCCACCTTCGTTGAACATTGCGCAGTCTCCCACCTGCGGCCCGACGGATAGCACCTGGGACGCCACAATCTCACCGGCGGCGGCCGGAAGCATCAGCGCGAAGACAAAACTGATGAAAAACGCATGTCTTTTCACTCGTACGTCCGGATATCTTCAATCACCTTGCCGTCGTTGGGCAGACTCCCGCTGGCACAAAAAACAACCTCGCCACGCAGCTTGGTAATCTCGCGAATACTTGCCGCAAGCGACGTCAACAGCAACTCGGACGGGCTGTCCACTTCACAGTTCAACGTCATCCGATCCTGTCCGTCAGCATTATCGACCACCAGTCGCGCACGGCCAACCTCATCATGTCGCGCGACAACCCCCGCCACTTGCGATGGATGCACAAACATCCCCTTGACCTTGGTCGTCTGGTTGGCGCGCCCCACCCAGCCTTTGATCCGGACATTGCTACGGCCACAGGTACTGATTCCGGGAAGCAGCGCAGAAAGGTCACCCGTGGCAAAACGGATCAACGGGTAATCGGGGTTGAAGCTGGTCACCACCACTTCACCGACCTCGCCTTCGGCGACCGGGTCACCGGTGCCGGGCCGGACTATTTCGAGCAACATGTCTTCATCGACAACCAGACCTTCCCCGCACGAGGTTTCGTAGGCGATCAAACCAAGATCGGCTGTTGCATAGGATTGCCGAACGATAACGCCCCGCTCGTTGAGCCATTTGCGCAGCGACGGCGGAAGCGCCTCGCCTGAAACTGCTGCTTTGTGCATCGACGAAACATCGACCCCAAGCTCGTCGGCTTTCTCCAGAATGATGCGCAAGAAAGACGGCGTGCCCGCATAGGCAACCGGCTTCAGATCGGCAATCGTGCGCACCTGCAATTCGGTCTGCCCGATCCCGGCGGGGAATACCGGGCAGCCCAGTTTATGTGCCGCCCCCTCAAACATGAAACCTGCCGGCGTGAAGTGATATGAAAACGTGTTGTGCACCAGATCGCCAGTCGAGATACCCGCAGCAAACAAGGCTCTCCCGATACGCCACCAGTCCTGCCCGCGGCCCTCCGGGTCATAGATCGGCCCGGGCGAAGCAAAGACCCGCGACATACCGGCCAGCGGCGTCGCATTCAAGCCGCCAAAAGGTGAATCGGCCTTCTGCAGGGCCATCAGATCGCTTTTGTTGGTGACCGGCAATGTCGCCAGCGCCGCACGCGAATGGATGGCGTTGGCGTCAAAGTCGGCAAACAAGCGGCGAAAGTAGGCTGATTTCTGCTTCGCATGCGCCACCTGGCGCGGCAAACGATCCATCAACCAGGCTTCGCGTTCAGCCGGCAAGCGGGTTTCAAGCGAGTCGTAATATTTCATTTTCAACCTGGTGCGCAAAGAATTGCCGCAGAAGTAGGCGGCAAAGTAGCCCCGCCAAGCAAGGCGAGAGGAAGCGCCGTTTGCTCAATGCAAACAAGCGCCCGAACAACGCAGCATGGCGGGGCGCACTGCCGCCTACGACAGCCAGCGTTTGCGGCGGCGGTAGTGCTTTACGTCGCGGAAGCTCTTGCGTCCGGCACTCGACAGGCCGAGATAGAACTCTTTCACGTCCTCGTTGGAAGCCAGTTCCTTGGCATCGCCTTCCATCACGACTCGACCGTTTTCGAGGATGTAGCCAAAATCGGAATAGCGTAGCGCCACCGTGGTGTTCTGTTCCGCAAGCAGGATGCTGACGTTCTCACGCTGATTGAGGTCTTTGACGATCTCGAAGATTTCCTCAACGATCTGCGGCGCGAGACCCATCGACGGCTCATCAAGCAGAATCATTTCCGGCTTGGCCATCAGGGCACGACCAATGGCACACATCTGCTGCTCGCCGCCCGAGGTGTAACCAGCCTGCGTCATGCGCCGTTGCTTGAGGCGCGGGAAATAGTGATAAACCTTTTCCAGACTTTCCTTGAGCTCGGCACGGGAAATCTTCCGGGTATAGGCACCGGTCAGCAGATTCTCTTCCAGCGACAAGTGGCCAAAGCAATGGCGTCCTTCCATGACCTGGATAACGCCGCGCTTGACCAGTTCATTCGGCGTCATCTGGTCGACGCGATTGCCCTTGAAGTCCACACTGCCCTTGGTGACATCGCCACGCTCGGCATGCAGGAGATTCGAGATGGTTTTCAGTGTCGTCGATTTGCCGGCGCCATTGGCACCCAGCAGGGCGACAATCTTGCCCTTTGGCACCTCAAGGGAAACGCCCTTGAGAACCAGAATAACGTGGTCGTAAATGACCTCGATGTTTTTGACCGAGAGATAGCTCTCGCCCGGTGCTGCGTGATGTACGGTAGTGGTCATGCCAGGTTTCCCGAGAGATGCCGGCGGAGGAACAGCCCCCCGCCGGCCGGGTGAGGAAAATTACTTGACCTCGAATCAGCCTTCTTTGCTGCAATCGCGCGGAGTGATGTTCTTCTCTTTGGCGTACTTGGCTGCAGATTCCTCGATCATCGGACGAACGATCGTCTGGTCGGAATCAATCCAGTCGGAGATGACCTTCCACTGTTTGCCGTCCCACTGCTGGAACTTGACCTTGCCCGAGCCTTCATGGTCAAGGCAGGTGACGTTCAGATCGGGCATAAAGCCTTCTGCACCGAGTTCCTTCAGACGCTTGGCATCGATCTTCAGGTGTTCCAGCGCCCAGCGCATCTGCTCGCCGGTGATCGGCTTGCCCTTGCCGTACTTCTCCTGCGCATTGCGGATCGCTTCGACCGTGATGATGCCGTGCACCACACCGCGGTTGTAGTAGATGCTGCCGACGCGGGACTTGTCTTCCATGTTGCCTTTGTTCTTCTTGTAGACATTGTCCTGGATGGCCTTGATCACCGGGTAGTTCACCCCACCAACGTTGAAACCGGCGGAGATATAACCCTTGGCGGCATCACCCGCCGGGATCGCGTCTTCTTCAGCACCGGACCACCATACGGAAACGATCTTCTCGCGCGGGAAACCGATCTTGGCGGCGTTCTTCAATGCGGTCGGGTTCATCACACCCCAGCCGCGCAGAATCACCCAGTCCGGCTTTTCCTGACGAACCTTCAGCCACTGCGACTGCTGCTCATTGCCCGGATGCGCCACGGCGACGTGAACGACATTGAAGCCGTATTTTTTGGCTTGTGCATCAAGAACCGGGATGGTTTCCTTGCCGTAGGCCGAGTCATGATAGATGTTCATGATCTTCTTGCCCTTCAGTTTGTCCATGCCGCCTTCCTTCATGCCGATGAACTTGATCTTGGCTGTGTTCTGCGACCAGTAGTTGGTCAGCATCGGGAAAACCCACGGGAAAACGCGGCCGTCGGAAGCATCGGTGCGACCATAACCAATCGTCACCACGGGAATCTTGTCGCCCGGCGCCTTGTCGATCACCGAATAGGTGATGCCGGTAGACAGCGGCTGGAACACCGTGTTACCCGTCGGCCCCTTGCTCTTCAATCGTTCGTAGCACTCAACACCGCGTGCGTTGTTGTATTCAGTTTCGCACTCTTCCCAGGTCAGTTTGACGCCGTTGATACCGCCGTCACGCTCGTTGATCATGTTCATGTAGTCGATCCAGCCACCGTAGATGCCTGAACCGCCGGCGGCGTAAGCGCCAACCCGGTAGCTCGGCAAGCCAATGAACTGCTCCTTTGCCTGCGCCAAAGCCTGCTGCGCAAAGCCGACCACCAGTGCAGCGCCAACCACTAAACCGATACTTTTGGTTTTCATCTATGTCTCCTCTTTATTGAATGAATCCATTCTTGAATTACCCGTCTGTAACACATCCACCAACGCTTTTTAAATCTACGCCCTCAATGCGGGAAAGGCCACAGACGCAGCTTTTCCTTGGCAATCTGCCATAAACGCGCCAAACCGTGCGGCTCGACGATCAGGAAGAAAATGATCAAGCCACCAAAAACGATCAGTTGCAGGTTCGAATTGATCGATGCCGGAAAAATGTTGGTGAGAAACTCCTGCACCAGCACGTCGAGCAGGATCGGCAACAGAACGATGAAGGCCGCACCAAGGAAGGACCCCATGATGCTGCCGACGCCGCCGATGATGATCATGAACAGAATCTTGAACGACAGATCAAGGTTGAAACCCTCCGGCTCAACGGTGCCGATATAGGCAAAAGCGTAGAGCGCTCCTGCCACACCGCAATAGAATGAACTGATGGCAAAGGCGACCAGTTTGGTGTGCATGATACGGATGCCGATCACCTCGGCGGCGACGTCCATGTCACGCACCGCCATCCAGGCCCGCCCGATCGAGCCCCGAACCATATTTTTGGCAAGCATGGCCATGGTCACGACGATCGTCAGCACCAGCAGATACTTCGATCCAGCGGTCTCAAACTTGTAACCAAAAATCTGCATTGCCTGCGTCGTTATCACGCCGGACGAGCTGTTATCCGAAAACCAGGCGACTTTGGTCAGCAGCCAGACGACAAAGAACTGCGCCGCCAGTGTCGCCACGGCAAGATAGAAGCCCTTGATGCGCAGCGAAGGCAAACCGAAGGCGATGCCAACCAGCGCAGCAGAAAGCCCCCCCAAAGCAAAGGCCGCGATCAACGGCATACCCTCAATGCGCAACATGAAGTTGAACGCCGCATAGGCGCCAACCGCCATGAATGCCGCCGAACCCAACGAAAGCTGGCCGGCGTAACCGGTCAGAATATTGAGCCCGAGAGCAGCCAGTGCGAAAATCAGGAACGGAATGATGATGCCCTTGAGCCAGTATTCACTGGCAAACATCGGCACCGCAAAAAAGGCAACGGCGAGCAACAAGGCGATGGCAATCCGGTCCTGACGAATCGGAAATACCTGCTGGTCGGCGGCATAGCTGGTCTTGAACTGGCCGGCTTCACGATAGAACATGTCGATCTACTCCTTGGTGGCAGGCGTTAAACGCGGTCAATATGCTTCTCGCCGAACAGACCGTGCGGCCGGACCAGCAAAACAAAAAGCGCCAATACATACGGGAACCACGAGTCGATACCGCCGCCAACAAATTCCCCAAGATAGACCTCCGCCAGTTTTTCGCTCGAACCGATGATCAAGCCACCGAGAATCGCACCCGGAATCGAGGTAAAACCGCCGAGAATCAAGACGGGGAGCGCCTTCAATGCAGTGAAGGTCAGCGCGAACTGCACGCCATTGCGGGCACCCCAGATCAGGCCGGCAACAAGGGCAACAAATCCGGCGACTGACCAGACGATGACCCAGATGGTCTGCAGCGGAATACCGATCGACAAGGCCGCCTGATGGTCATCGGCCACCGCACGCAAGGCCCGCCCGGTGCGCGTATATTGAAAAGCCAGCGCCAGCACCGTCACCAGCACACCAGCGACAGCGGCCGCGAAAACGTCGAACTGCGAAACGCCGATACCGGTCGAATCCATGATCCACTGGATCGGCATGTCTTCAATGCCGAGATCAAGACCGCGCACGTTGGCGCCCCAGACGCCTTGCGCAATGCCTTCGACCAGATAGGTCAAGCCGATGGTCGCCATGAACAACGTGATTGGCGGCTGGTTGACCAGCGAGCGCAGAACAAAACGCTCGGTGGCCATCGCCAGCAGCACCATGCAGAAGAAGGCGAGCGGCATGGCCAGCCAGAACACGGCGCTACCGCCGGCAGGTAGCCCGGTCCAGCGCGGCAATACTTCGGTAAAGCCGACAAAGAACAATGCGGCGAAGAAAACCATCGCCCCCTGGGCAAAATTAAACACGCCGGAAGCTTTATAAATCAGCACAAAACCCAGCGCCACGAGTGAATAGAGCACCCCTGAGAGCAGCCCGGCAACCAGCACTTCGATGAAGAATTGCATATCTGTGTCCTCGTTTTTCTCTAGTGCGACACGCCAAGGTAGGCGGAGATCACCTCTGGATTGTTGCGCACCTCATCGGGCGTCCCGTCGCCGATCTTCTTGCCGTAATCGAGCACGACAACGCGATCCGAGATATCCATAACCACCGCCATGTCGTGTTCGATCAGCACGATGGTGGTACCAAACTGATCATTGACGTCGAGAATAAAACGGCACATGTCCTGTTTTTCCTCGACGTTCATGCCGGCCATCGGCTCGTCGAGCAGCAACATGGTCGGCTCGGCGGCGAGCGCCCGCGCCAGCTCAACGCGCTTTTGCAGGCCGTAGGGCAAACGGCCGACCGGCGTCTTGCGGATGTGCTGGATCTCCAGAAAGTCGATCACTTCCTCGACTTTTTTGCGGTGCTCCATTTCCTCGCGACCGGCACGCCCGATACGGATCGCCTGTTCAAGAAAATTCGCTTTCATTTTGGTGTTGCGGCCGGTCATGACGTTGTCGAGAACGGTCATCCCCTTGAACAGCGCAATGTTCTGAAAGGTGCGGGCAATGCCTTGCATGGCTGCCTCATGAGGCTCCATTTTGCGCCGCTCTTCGCCACGGAAATTGATGCGACCTTCCTGCGGGTGGTAAACGCCGTTGATGACGTTGAGCATCGAACTCTTGCCCGCCCCATTCGGCCCGATGATGGCGCGTACCTCGTGCTCGCGCACATCAAACGAAATGTCGGTCAGCGCTTTGACACCGCCGAAACGCAGAGAAATATGCTGCAGTTCGAGAATGACATCGCCGATTTTTCTTCCACTCATGTTGATCCCTGCAAAGTTGGGTGGCGGGTTGGCATCAAGCAGCCTGCCGCACGACCGGGTAGGTCTTCACATCGCGAATCTGCAGATCAGCCGCCACCTTGCCGGTACGGCCGTCTTCAAACTTGACCTGGGTTTCGATGAACTGCGTGGCCTTGCCGGCGTAAAGCGCGTCGATCAGCACGGCATACTTCTCGCCAACAAAACCGCGACGCACCTTGCGTGTGCGAGTCAGTTCGTCGTCATCGGGGTCGAGTTCCTTATGCAGGATCAGGAAGCGGTGGATCTGCGAATCAGCGAGCATGCCTTCACCGACCAGCTCGGCATTGACCTGCTCGATACACTCCTGAATCAGGCCGTAAACTTCCTGCCTTGCCGCCAGATCGGTGTAGCCGGAGTAGGCAATCCCGCGCCGCTCGGCCCAGTTGCCGACGGCACCGATATCAATGTTGATGAAAGCACAAACCATGTCGCGCTTGTCGCCGAAGACAACGGCCTCCTTGACGTGCTGGAAGAACTTGAGCTTGTTCTCGATGTAGTTCGGCGCGTACATCGCCCCGTTGCACAGCTTGCCGACGTCCTTGGCGCGATCGATGATTTTCAGATGCCCTTCATCGTCGAACATGCCCGCGTCTCCGGTCATGAAATAACCATCGGCGTTGATCGATTCGGCGGTGGCATCCGGCCGCTTGTAATACTCCTTGAGCAGCATCGGGCCTTTGACCAGAATCTCGCCGTTCTCGGCAATCTTCACCTCGACGCCCGGCGCCGGCTTGCCAACGCTGTCAAACTTGATCTGCCCGTCCGGCTGCAGACAGACGTAAGCGCAGGTTTCGGTCTGCCCGTAAAGCTGCTTGAGGTTGATGCCGATCGAACGATAGAAACGGAACAGATCCGGGCCGATCGCCGCACCGGCGGTATAAGCAACGCGCACCCGGCTCAAGCCGAGAACATTTTTCAGCGGACCGAACACCAGGAAATTGCCCAGCGCGTAAAGCAGGCGATCACCCAGTGCGACCGGCTTACCGTCGAGCACATCCGAACCACAACGCCGCGCCACGGCCATGAAGTAGTGAAACAGTTTCTGCTTCATCGCGCTGGCGTCTTCCATGCGGATCATGACCTGTGTCAGCAGGTTTTCAAAAACACGTGGCGGCGCAAAATAGTAGGTTGGGCCAATCTCGCGCAGATCGGTCATGACCGTCTCGCCGGACTCCGGGCAGTTGATCGTAAAACCGGTCACCATCGCCTGCGCGAAGGAGAACAGATGATCGCCCACCCAAGCCATCGGCAGATAGGAAAGAATGTCTTCATCCGCCGTCAGGTGATCGAACTCGACCCCGCCTCGTGCCGCACTGATAAAGGCATTGTGCGTCAGGCAAACGCCTTTCGGCTTACCGGTGGTGCCCGAGGTATAGAGCATGACGCTGACGTCATCAAACGCGCCAAGCGTTACTTCAGCATCCAGGAAATCGGGGTGGTTCTGGTTGTGAATCCGCCCCATCGCCATCAACTCTTCGATGTCGTGGATGAATGGCTGGTTGTAATGCCGCATGCCGCGCGCATCGTCATAGACAATGTGCTCAAGCTGCGGCATCTGCGCCTTCAGCTCAAGCAGTTTGTCGACCTGCTCCTGATCTTCGACCAGCGCAAAGCGGATAGCGGCATCCTGCAGTACGAAAAGCATTTCGTTGGCGACGGCATCCTGATAGAGCGGAACCGGCACGCCCCCCAGACATTGCACAGCGGCCATCGTCATATATAGACGCGGCCGGTTGTCGCCGATGATCGCCAGGTTGTCGCCGCGCTTGAAGCCCATCTCGGCCAGGCCGCAGGCCAGCGCGCGAACGTGTTCTGAAACATCGTTCCAGGTCCACGATTGCCAGATGCCAAGGTGTTTTTCACGCATTGCCGTCTTATTGGCACGCACCTGGGCATGGTAAAAAAGCAGGCGAGGAAAAGTATCCCCTGCCCTGGAAGAAGCCATCTCTGGCATTTTGTCCCCTCCGGGTCGAAAACCTGTCATTCGTGTGCCAGGTCATTATTATTGATTACGGACTACCGAGCGTGATTCTAATCGCTATTCGGCCAACGCAATTGCGCAGCGCAGCATGACTGCACAAGCAAACATGAACCCCAGTCTAAGTGGTGCGGCGGACTATAATTGTCGCCTACCTGACAATTGGCAGGATATTGGAAAATATGCTGACGCTAAACGAAATGCTTAAAGCATCCGCCTGGGCAAGCGCCCTGACCGATGACCAGTTTCGGAAAGTCAATGCCGGCATTGTCGTACGCATCATTCCGGCAGGCGGTTTCGTCTGCATGAAGGGGGAGCCGGTTGAGCACTGGATGGGGGTTGTTGATGGACTGGTCAAGATGGCCAGCAACTGGCGCAGCGGCAAGACCACGACCTTTACCGGACTGTCCGCTGGCGGCTGGTTCGGCGAAGGGTCGCTGCTAAAAACCGACCCGCGCAAATACGATGTGATCGCCCTGCGCGAGTCGCAAGTTGCCTACATGAACCGCAGCACCTTCCAGTGGCTGCTTGACCACAGCATTCCCTTCAATCGTTTTCTCATCATCCAGCTCAACGAACGGCTCGGCCAGTTTATCGGCATGATGGAAAACGAGCGCCTGCTTGACACCGATGCCCGCCTTGCCCGCTGTCTGGCCGCCATGTTCAACCCCGTTCTCTACCCGGGCATCAGTCGCGAAATAAAAATCTCGCAGGAAGAAATCGGCTTTCTCGCCGGCGTCTCCCGCCAACGGGTCAACCAGGCGCTACGCAAACTGGAAGAGGCCGGTCTGCTGCGTATTGACTACGGCAGTGTAACCATCCTGGACCTCGACGGACTGCGCTGTTTCGGTGAATAAACAGCCAATCAGGCAAACACAGGCAAAACTGGACAAAGTGCAGCGAATGGTGAAAATAGGGCCAGGCAAATCACCCGAGTCATCATGGACCACCTGATCAGGGACACGGCAACACTGGAGATGTACGCATGGCTGGACGCAGATGCCGAGCTTCCGGGCTGGGACATCCTGACCGGCAATCCTTTTGGCGCCTCGCTGCCGGAAGACCAGTTCACGACCGTACAGAACTATTTTGCCGAATACCATCTGGAGTATTTTCGGCAACGCCTGTTCAATCCCTTTCCCAGCCGTCTGCATTCGCTGCTGCTCTTCGCCACAAAAGTTGACGCGGAGACTTTCCGCAGCAAACACCCTGCCCGTGTTTACGGCAAGCAGCTGACCAAGGCGCGTAGCACTGGCGCTTACATTTGCTCTTTCCACGATTCGAGTTGGCTGGACTACCTGCGGCTACCGCACAACCTGAGCCTGGCAACGCTCGACGAGGTGGCCAATTACTACTGGAAGGGAACGCTGGTCGAGGAAGCCGGGCTCCGCTTTCTCAACGAGCGCTGGCGCGACCCACCGGTTATCGAAGCCCTATTTCAGGGCTCGCTGGAACCCGTGATGCGCAGCACGCGCAACGCCTGGCTACCGGGTTTTTCCTGACGCTCCCTAAGGCAAACCCAGTCGGCAAAAAAACATTGGGTGGCTCCCGATATTTTTTGTAACAAATCCGCCGCTCGCCACGACATGGTGGCAGGAAGTCTTTTTTACCACCAAAGGAGAACACCATGCGCGCGAAAAAACCAGCTGACAAAACCCCGTTGTGGACACTTGCCGGCATCAGTCTGCCACTCATACTGGGCGCGGCTCTGGCGCAACCTGCGCTGGCCGACAATGCCGCAGCACCCGATGCAACGGAAATGGTAAATGCCCTCAATCGTGTATTCGGCAGCCATCCGGGAGCGCGTGGCTCGCATGCCAAAGGATTCTGTGCGAAAGGGCAATTCACGCCCGATGTGCAAGCCGGCCGTTTTGTCAAAGGGCCGATGTTTGCTTCGGCCACACCGATCCCCGCCTCGATCCGTTTTTCGATCGGCGGCGGCAATCCCGGCGTTTCGGACAAGAGTCGTAGCGCCCGCGGCCTGTCGGTACATCTCGCCCATGCCGGTGAGCAATTCGATCTGGTCCTGATCTCCGAGCCGGTATTCTTTGCCGCCACCCCCCAATCCTTCGTCAGCTTCCTCGACGCCCGCATTGCCGACCCAACAACCCGCAAACCGAATCCCGAAAAAATCGCGGCCCATAACAGCCGCCATCCCGATGGAAAACTACAGGGTAGCCTGCTGGCGGCGCACGCGGCGCCCGCCTCCTATGCAACAACTCCCTACTTCTCCAACCATGCCTTCGGCTTTACCAGCAGCGCAGGGGCTCAGCAATGGGCACGTATCGTGGTCGAACCCGAAGCGGGTACGCATTACCTGAACGAGGACGAGGAAAAGACCTTGCCCGACAACTTCCTTGAAGGCGAATTGCAACAGCGACTGGCCAAGGCGCCGGCCAGTTTTGTCATTCACGCCCAAACGGCAGGAAAAGACGACTCGCTGACCGACCCCAGCAAGCCATGGAGCAGCACCAACCGGGTACCGCTTGGTCGCTTGACGGTCAGCGATGTGAGCGCAAAAGCCGATTGCGACGGTATGATGTACGTGCCGACCCGCCTGCCTGACAGCATCGTCCCGAGCGCCGATCCCCTGTTGCAGATGCGGGCGGCGGCCTATGCCGTGTCATTGTCACGGCGCACCCGATAAATCGCCGACGCTCTGCCCGCAGAGCGTCGGTGGTCGGTGCCTGCGCGGTCGGCCGACGGCTTTGATCCGGGCGTTGCGGCGCATTGTGCGCGGCAACGATTGTTCAGGATGAACCGATGAGCGTGCGAACCGACGACCAGGCGACGGCAGCAATAATGGCTGGTGAACGGCCCTTCCTGCTGCGTCTGGCAACCCTGCAGCTCGGCAGCGGCGACGATGCCGACGATGCCGTTCAGGAAACCCTGATCGCCGCGCTGCGTAGCTGGGCAAGTTACTCGGGCACGGTTTCCGTGCGTGCCTGGCTGACCGGCATCCTCCGCCACAAAGTCATCGACAGTTTTCGCGCCCGGCGCGACCATCTGCCGATCGATGACGACAACGATACGGATATCGACGACATGTTTGTTGCCGACGGCTCTTGGAACCCGGACACCTTCATTTCAGCCCAGTGCCCGCAGGCCCGCGAGTCACAGCGACAGCTACTGGAGGTGCTCGAACTGTGCCTCGCGCACCTGCGCGGCGAAACGGCCCGGCTCTTCCTGATGCGCGAATACCTGGGCATGAATCTCGATGAAATCGCCAGCGCCGCAAGCGTCAGCGAGGGCAACCTGCGCGTCATCCTGCATCGGGCCCGCCTGCGTTTACGGGCCTGCGTGGTGCGCGGCTGGGGAGAATGCTGATGGGAAAATTACCGGAGAACCGGCAGATCACCTGCCGCGATACGACCGTGATGGTCAGCGCCGCACGTGACGGCGAACTCGATGCGGCGGGGCGCGCAGCACTGCTACAGCACATCGCCGACTGCCCGTATTGCAAGGATGCATCAAAACAGTTTGCTGCCTTGTTTCAAAACCTGGATCAACTACTGGCAAAGAATCTTCCGGAATGAAGCGGGAGCTTCGTCACGCGGCCGGCGCTTCAACACACCGCCCGGGCGCCGCCTCCCGCCCGGTAATCAATGGCAACAGTGCGGGCTGCAACTCCTTGAGAATCTGCACAGGCAGCGCCGACGTAAAGTCATAACCGGCCGCCTTGACGCCCGGAACGAAGGCGGTGACGACACCATAGAAACGATCGCCAATATAAAAGGCGAAGGTCGCGGCACGGTTCATTACCCGCGAACTCTTGACGTTGCCATCCGCACCGACCACCTGAAAGCGGTGATCGCCGGTTCCCGTCTTGCCGCCGAGCGGTATCGGCTGGTCATCAGCCTCGCGGTAGATACCCTTGACGCGCCGGGCGGTGCCGCTGTCGACGACGCGCAGCAAGGCACGTCGCGCAACCTGCGCCACTTCGGCAGGCAACACTTGTTCGCCGGCCTCGGTCCGCCGCTCCAGAATGCTTTCAAAAGGTGTCCCGGCAGCGAAGCTCAGCTGATCGATACGCACCGTAGGGCGACGTACGCCATCGCTGACGACGATGCCCATCAGCTCCGCCAGTGCCGCCGGACGGTCAGCCGAGCTACCGATCGACGTCGCCAGCGAAGGCACCAGATGCTCGAAGGGATAGCCCAGCCGGCGCCATTCGGCGGCGATCCGCTCGAATGCGGCGACTTCGACAATGATGTCGATGCGCACCTGCTGGGCATGCCGGAAGCGGCTGGCGAACAGCCAGCGCGACGCCTCGCGGCGCTCATAGACGCTGGCCGTAACAACTGCCTGCAGCCCGGCTTCGGGATGCGCGCGCAGGTGGCGAACGAGCCATAGTTCAAGTGGATGAATATGCGCCAGATAGCCCTGATCCGACAGGTTGTACTGGCGCGTCGCGTGGTTGTCGTAAAGGCGGCGCAAGCCGGCATCGCTGCCGGCCTTGTCGCCCAGGCGTTCGCGCATGAACGCAAGGAAGCTAGCGAAGTCGCTCGCCGGCTGTGCGCCGAGAAACACGGCGGCCAGCGGCGCGGGACGTGCCGGCACCGAATCAGCCAGCACGTCGAGGCGCTCCGCTGTGGGAATGTCGCGATACTTGTGCCAGAAAGTACGCAGAAAACCGATCCCTTCGCGCTCGGCAAAGCGGTTGAGGAAATCCTGCCGGGCCGCCTTGCCGCCTTCGTTATCGGCATCACGCAAGGCGCGCGCCGGCGCATCTGCGGCCTCGTAGGCATGGTAGTGAACGACGTCGTGCATGATGCGCACGAAGACCAGATTCACCGACTGCTCGAGCGCGCCGGCAACACTCGGCGTCAGGGCGTCGTCTTCGCGCTTGAAATTGGAAAAGCGGTGCACGCCGCCGCCGGTAAAAAATGTCTCGTTCGGATTCGCTGAATAGCGGCGTTCCATCGCCGCTTCGAGCATCGGCGTCAGGCTGCGGTCGTCGCTGGCACGCAGATAACCGATCGCCCAGCTACTCAGACGGTCACCCGGCCGGATCGCAACATCAGCGAGCGCTTTCGCATCGAGGCTGGCGTAGCGCTGATGCAGGTCGGCAATCACGCTGAGATAGGAAATCAGCGTCCGGAACTTGGCGCTGGAGCCCAGATCGAGCTTGGTGCCGGCATTGATATCAAGCGGCTGGTTAAGGTTGTCGGCCTGCACGCGCAACAGGTTGCCGAGCGGCGTCTTCTCATAAAGGGTAAAGCTGTAATTGACGCCGGCCGGATCGCCACGGTCGAGCATGCGCTTTTCCCGGAAACCGGCACAACGCAAATAGTCCACCTGTGCAAGACGGCCAAGATAGGCCGTGACCCCGGCCTGTGCCGTCGCGTCGAGCGTTGTTCTGGCGACGAGATCAAAGCGGTCGAGGGCGTACAGATCATCGACCCCGAGCAGGTCGCCAAGGCCGCCACGCACCTCGTTGACTGCCTTGCGCTCGACAAAGGAAACCGCTCCGACTTCACGCGCCTTGCGTGCCGGCACCAGCTGCACCCGCAAGGCGGCGTCACGCAAGGCAACGGGGATACTGCCATCGTTGGCCAGCAAGCGCAGGTAACTGTTGGTCAAACGGTCGAGCGGCTCCTGCGAGTTGGCGAGAAGCCCGGAAGGACGGCGCTGCGCAACAATCAGCGACATCACCTCCTTGAATACCTGCGCCCGCGCTTCGGGATCGGCATCGGGGTCGGTTAGTAGGCGATTGGCCGCATTGAAGTCGCGACCGTACCACGCCCACAGGCCGTCACCCAGCCCATTGACTTCGCCGTAACCGGCCAGCCCGGCCAGCGGAACGGAATTGAGATAGTCGAGGACAATGCGCTGCCGCGCGGCCAGCGTTTCCTCCCCGTCCTGATAGGCGCGTAGCGAGGCTGAGACCATCTGCCGCAACTTATCTTCACGGTCGCGCGTACGGCCACCCGGCGAATGCCGGAACTTCTCGATCTGAGTCGCCAGCGTGCTGCCGCCCGCCCGTCCGCCCTCAAGATCCAGCGCGCGCAGCGTCTGCCCCAGCGCGACGCGGCTCAGACGCCCCCAATCGACGGCCGGGTTACGTGTCGGGTGATCGGGATCAAGCAAATCATGATTCTCAACAAAAAGCAGGGCGGCAACCAGCACCGGTGGAATCGCCTCAAACGAAGCGTACTGCCGCTCCGGATAACGACTGGCGTACAACGACGCACCCTTGCGATCAAGCAGCGTCAGTCCGGCCTGCGATTTTTCACGATAAATCGGGTAATAACCACGACCGGTAATGGTACGAAAACCTTCGGACTGCCGGGCCTGGGCGGCAACGTCATAGCCTGCGGCGAGCAGCCGCGGCTGAATTTCCTTCAAACGCGTATAACCGAGCCGGGTATCGTAAGGGCCGGCCTGCGGCAACCAGAGATCGGCGTTCCTCCCGGCCTGCATTTCCCAGCTGATACTGCGTGCAAATTCGGAGAAAAAATGCGCCTGCAGACGCGATTCACGCGTCTCGAACCATGCGGCCGCCACCACGATACCAGCGACTACGAGGCAAGCCGTGCCACCGAAGATGATGCGCCGCCGGCGCTTCGCGCGCCTGCTGCTGGTGAGGAAGGATTCGCTTTCCATTCTGTTTGACATCCCTGAGCGAATCGATAGTTATACAAAACCTGCGGGCACGGTACTGCTCAACGATTGCCCGTTCATTATTATCACCGAACGTGCCGGCCCTTGCCGCCTCACCGCGCCTGATTGAGCAATATTTTCCGGCACAGGCAAAAACACGACAACATTCAACAGGGCGAATAAACATTGACGCACCAACCCTGGATGGTGAATAGTAAAGACGTCTTGAGCGGCGTAGCGCATCCGGTAAAAACCCGTCGCGCGCCGCTTGGCAAAAAAACGTCCTGCCGTATATTCAGTCACCAAAGTTACAGGAACAGTGTCTTGGAAAAGCAGTGGTTTCTAGAGTCCTTCGGTGCAGAGGGGGCTCACATCCACTTCGTGATCACCCACCTGCCCTGCCGGGTCGGCCGGAGCAAGGAAAACGATCTGGTGATCGCCAACCTCGGGTTGAGTCGCGCCCATGCCGTGCTCGCCCGCGACATCAGCGGGCAGATCCGGCTGACCGATGAAAACAGCACCAACGGCACCTTCGTCAATCGCCGTCGCATCGAAGGCTACTGCCTGCTCAACGAAAACGACATCATTCATTTCGCCAGTGCCGAGTTCAAACTGCGTGTACGCCTCGTCAATCAGAGAAGTGCCCTGCCCTTCGATGAAATGCACACCATGCTGATGCCAGAAGACACGGCGCTATCAGAAAACTTCGTGTCGAACGAGGCCGAGTTTGACGAGCTGATCATGGGCCACGGACTCTCCGGCGCGGCGCAAGCGATCGTTGACGCGCAGACCCGTCAGCCAGTGGGCTACGAGCTACTGGGACGGGCAAACCACCCCCTGCTGCCCAAATCACCGATTGAACTGTTTGGCCTGGCGGAAGCGATGGATCGCGAGCTTGAGCTGAGCGCGGCATTCCGGAATTTCGGCATCAGCCGGATGACCCCGCACCTCAAGGGTCACACCGTGTTCATCAATGCCCACCCGAAAGAAACATTCTGCGAAACATTTCTCGCCTCACTTGAAACCATTCATCGCGCATCGCCGGCACTGGACATCGTGGTAGAAATCCACGAGTCGGCAGTAACCGACACCATGAAACTGCGTGAGCTTTCCCGTCGCCTGGCCCAGCTGGACATTCGCTTTGCCTACGACGACTTCGGCGCCGGGCAGGCACGCCTGCTCGAACTGGCCGACGTTCCGGCACATTTCGTGAAATTCGACATGGCCCTGATTCGTGACCTGCACAAGGCCAGCGAACGCAAACGTCAGGTCGTCAGGGATCTGGTACAAATGGTTCTGGCGACCGGTTCAACGCCGCTTGCCGAAGGCGTGGAGCTTGAAGAGGAAGCGAACATCTGCGTTGATATGGGGTTTCAGTTGATTCAGGGCTACCTCACGGGGCGACCGATCCCGGCCGCCTCACTGTAGACGCGCCAGGCCGACCAGCATCTGCGGGCGCCCGCGCTACCACATCAAATCGTCGGGTATCTTGAAGTCGGCGTACGGATCGTCCGCATCAATCTCCGCGCTGGCCTTGTTTACCCGAACGACGAGCGATGCATCGCGCTCGGCGATCTTGTCGGCAATCACCCTCGGCACCAATTCGGTGGCGCCGCCCTGGCAGACGATGACCAGGCGACCGGCCATCAAATGCGCCTGCACTGCAGCCGACACATATAGCCGTTCGATCTTGTTGTCGCGCGTAAAGTTGTAGGCGATGTCGCCGGCGCCCTTGCTCTGGCGATTCTGCTGCACCATCTGGCTAATTTGCGCGACGATCGCCTTCTGGGTGGCTGCGGCATCGCGCTGGGCATTGAGTTCGCGGGCGCGTTCGGCATTCCTGCGCTGCGTTTCGAGGGCGGCGAGTCGTACTTCATCGACGCTCTGCGTACCGGTCCGGCGCTCGATCTTCTTCTGCGTGTTCTTGTCCTGGTTGGCCACCTTGACTTTGTTTTTGTTGACCAGGCCGGCTTTAAGAAACTGCTCTGCCAAAGACGTCATAAGTGCTACTCCGCAAATAGTGTTCGCTTACCCGAGCTGTGGCACCGGATAGAAGAAAGGCGCTAGGATAGCAAAAGCTGATGCCACAATCTCACCCCGTTTGAACAAGCAAAAAATCATGCTTCGCCACTCACTCTCCCCAACGCCTGACGAATAGGAGGCAACGCGACATGAGCCGCCTCTTCCTGATTCTGGGTGATCAGTTACATCCGCACCCGCATCCCCTCTTGACCGATTTCAACCCGGCCAGCGATGAACTGCTGATGGTCGAGGCCAGCGAAGAATCGACCCATGTCTGGAGCCACAAGGCGCGAAGTGCGCTCTTTCTCGCGAGCATGCGCCACCGCGCGGCGGCATTCCGCGCGTCCGGACTGCCCGTCAATTACCTGCGACTGGGCGAGCACCCGCATGCCTCCCTGAGCGATGCCGTTCAGACCCGGCTGGCCGATGGCGCTTTCAGCGCCGTGGTGATGCTGGAAGCCGGTGACTACCGGATTCAGGAATCGCTGTATCAAGCATGTGCCGCAGCGGGCAAGCCGCTACTCATCCGGCCTGATCCGCATTTTCTCTGCACGCTGGACGACTTCAACCAGTGGGCCGGCGACAAGACCACTTTGCGGATGGAATATTTCTATCGCTGGCAACGCAAGCGTCACCGGATTTTGATGGCCGGTGAGGCGCCCGTTGGCGGCCAGTGGAATTTCGACGCGGACAATCGGCAGGCTTTCGGCAAGAAAGGCCCCGGTCTGTTACCACCGCCGCATCGCTTCCCGCCCGATGCCATCACCTTGAGTGCGATTGCCGACATCGAGCGGCACTTTCCCGGGCATCCCGGCGAGACAGAGCATTTCGCCTGGGCCGTCACGTCGGCACAGGCGGAAGACGCGCTGAAGGACTTCATTCGCCACCGGCTGCCCGAATTCGGTCGCTGGCAGGACGCCATGTGGCAGGGTGAGCCCTTCCTCTGGCACGCGCTCCTGTCCAGCGCGATCAACCTCAAGTTGCTTGATCCGCGCCGGGTCATCGACGCAACACTCGCTGCGTTCGAGGCCGGTCATGTCCCGATTGCTGCTGCCGAAGGCTTTATCCGCCAGATTCTCGGCTGGCGCGAATTTGTGCGGGGGATCTATTGGCGGCAGATGCCTTTACTGGCCAGCGCCAACCAGTACGACCATCAAACACCGCTTCCTGCCTGGTTCTGGACCGCTGAGACGCAGGCGAACTGTCTCAGAAGCTGCATCCGCCAAACGCTGGATCACGGCTACGCGCATCACATTCAGCGCCTGATGATCACCGGCAACTTTGCCCTGATCGCCGGGCTTGCCCCGCGCCAGGTGGCCGACTGGTATCTCGCGGTTTATGTCGATGCCGTTGATTGGGTAGAAGAACCCAACACGCTCGGCATGGCGCTCAATGCCTGGCCAGGCATGACCAGCAAGCCCTATTGCGCGAGCGGCGCCTACATCAAGCGCATGAGCAATTACTGCCGCAATTGCCAATACCGGCCGGAACAACGCAGCGGCCCGGATGCGTGCCCGTTCACCACGTTTTACTGGGACTTCCTGATCCGCCATGCCAAGCGTTTTGCAAGCAATCCGCGCATGGCTTTGCCGCTCAAGAACCTGCAGCGCTTTAGCGCCGAAGAGCTTGCCGCCATTGGGCAGCAAGCCAATGCGCTCAGAAGCAATCTGGATGCGCTTTAGTCGTCAAGAAAAACGGGGCCGCAAAACACCCGGAGGACGCTCGATTCGCGGGGAAAACTGCCCACGTCTCCTCGTTTTTGGTCTACCCCGAGGTGCCTGTTTTTTGCCACCTTGCCGGCGGATCGCTTTTTACGCTGATTTTTGTCGGCTAATCATTGGCTGGCAAGTGCCGCCAGCAGCTTTTCGTGAATCCCGCCAAAGCCGCCGTTACTCATCACCAGAATCTGGTCGCCGGCTTGTGCCGATGCGGTAATGCGTGCCACCAGGCGGCCGAGATCTTCTTCGACAACGGCCTTGTCTCCCAGAGAAGCCAACGCCTCAGCGGCATCCCAGCCCAGATTTGCCGCGTAGCAAAAGACCTGATCGGTCTCGCCAAGGCTGGCCGGTAGCTGTGCCTTCATGACGCCAAGTTTCATGGTATTTGAACGCGGCTCCAGCACGGCCAGAATGCGCGCGTCGCCAACCTTGCGCCGCAAACCGGCGACAGTTGTCGCAATCGCCGTCGGGTGATGCGCAAAGTCATCATAAACACTGACGCCATTTACCGTGCCACGCAACTCCATTCGCCGTTTGACGTTTTCGAAGCGCGATAAGGCCTCCAGCCCCTTGTCAAAGGGCACACCAACATGACGCGCAGCGAGCAGGGCGGCCAGGGCGTTTGCCCGGTTATGTTCACCCGTCAGCGCCCAGTGCGTAGCGCCAATAATTTCGTCACCACGCAGCAAGCGCAGCGAGCCATCGGCGTCATCGCCAATCATGTGCCAGCCGGCCTGATCGCCGAATTTTTCAAGCGGCGTCCAGCAGCCACGCGCCAGCACACGATCAAGGCTGGCCTCGCCGGCATTCGACACCAACAGGCCGTTACGCGGCAATGTACGCACAAGATGGTGAAATTGCGTCTCAATCGCTGCAAGATCAGCGAATATATCTGCATGATCAAACTCTAGATTGTTCAGGACGGCAGTTCGTGGCCGGTAGTGAATGAACTTCGAACGTTTGTCACAAAAGGCAGTGTCGTACTCGTCCGCTTCGATCACGAAGAACGGCGAATCGACGATTTTCCCCGACAATCTCGCTGAAACGCCGAAATTCATCGGCACGCCACCGATCAGGAAGCCCGGGCTCAAACCCGCATCCTCAAGAATCCAGGCCAGCATCGCCGAGGTCGTTGTCTTGCCGTGCGTTCCAGCCACCGCCAGCACCCAGCGCCCGCGCAACACGTGATCAGCCAGCCACTGCGGTCCAGACACATAGGGCAAACCACGATCAAGGATTTCTTCCAGCAGGGGATTACCGCGCGAAATCGCATTGCCGATTACGTACGCATCGGGGTTGAGCTCGATTTGCCCGGTGCCATAGCCCTCCACCAGCTCAATCCCCGAGGCTTCAAGCTGCGTGCTCATCGGCGGATACACGCCGGCGTCGCAGCCGGTTACCCGATGCCCGGTGGCCCGCGCAAGCTGGGCGACCCCCCCCATGAAAGTCCCGCAAATACCGAGGATATGAATATGCATGCAAAGAATCCCAGTTAAAATGGCCGAGTACGGACAGGATTGTACCCTCTGCCAAGGCTCCTGAATTCAGCACGAACTCGCGACGGATCACCGCCATGCCCCACCGGAATGATCGATCAAACAAGCACATGCAGCGCGCACTGATTGCCGGCGCGGCCGCACGGCTGATCGCCGAAGACGGCATCAGCGATTTCACCGTCGCCAAGCGCAAGGCTGCGCGCGGCCTCGGCTTGCCGGAAAGCGCAGGGCTGCCGGATAACACTGAAGTCGAAACAGAACTGCGCACGCATCAACGGCTTTTCCAGGACCAGGAACAGATCGAGGAACTTGCCTATCTTCGGCGAAAAGCGGTCGAAATGATGGCGATATTGCAGCGATTCAACCCTTATCTAACCGGGCCGGTACTCGATGGAACCGCCGGTCGATATACCGAAGTTGACCTCCAGCTGTTCACCGACAGCACCAAGGATGTCGAAATTTTCCTGCTCAACCAGCAAATCGATTTTTCGCACAGCGAGCCCCGCACCGACCGTGCCGAGGCCGTGCTGAGCATCCCGGTCGGCGACACCGCCATCAACCTGGTCATTTACCCGCCCAACCTTGAGCGCGTCACGCTGAAAACACGTAACGGGCGCGTTCGCGAACGGGCGCGCATTGATGCCGTCAAGGCACTGCTGCGCCAGACATGACAAAAGCCAAAATCTTCCTGATCGGCTTCGCTGCGGCGGCAATCGCCTTGGTCGCCGGTATCTACACCGGGCTGCAGCAGACCAACCCGTCGCCGCAAACACCTCCCGCTCTATCGACAAAAAGCATCGACACGCTTTTTGCCAGCACGCTGCATGACGCCAACGGCAAGCCGCAGAGACTCTCCCAGTGGCAAGGGAAAACGCTGGTTCTCAATTTCTGGGCGACCTGGTGCCCGCCTTGCCGCGAAGAGATGCCGGCTTTTTCGCGCCTTCAGGCAAAACATGCCGCGAATGGCGTTCAATTTGTCGGCATCGCACTGGATACTGCTGACAACGTTCGAGACTTTGCCACGAAGACGGCGGTCACTTACCCGCTACTGATCGGTGACGCGGTCGGCGCCGATCTTGCGCGTGCGCTGGGTAACTTCAGACTGGCGCTACCCTACACACTGATCATCACGCCGAGCGGGGAAGCGCGCTTCGCTCGGCTGGGCCCGCTTTCTGAACGCGAGCTTGATGCCTTGCTCCAGCAAAAAGCCGCGCGCTAAAGCGACCACACTGGACAAAGTGCAGCGATTTACGGCAAACTTGCAGGCATGAAGAAGCAAAAGACCACTTCGTCAGGATCAGAAAAGGCCGCAACAGCGCCAAAACTGCTCGTCCTGCACGGACCAAACCTCAATTTGCTGGGCACGCGCGAGCCGAATCATTACGGGCAGACGACGCTTGCCGACATCAACCTGGCCCTCGCCCGCCGCGCCGAAGCGGCCGGCGTCGAACTGGAATCCTTTCAAAGCAATCACGAAGGCGCGCTGATTGAACGCGTTCACGCGGCTCGCGAACAGGGTGTGCGCTATATCGTCATCAATCCGGCGGCCTACACACATACCAGCGTTGCGCTGCGTGATGCGCTGGCGGCCGCCGGCATACCCTTCATCGAAGTTCATCTTTCCAACGTGCATGCGCGCGAGCCGTTCCGCCACAAATCCTACTTTTCGGATCTGGCGGTCGGCGTCATCACGGGGCTCGGTAGCGAAGGCTATCTGCTCGCACTCGAGTACCTGCTGAGCAAACTCAATACAGACTGACCCTGAACGAAGGGTTTTGTCCGCCGCCAGCCACACTTGCTGGCGAAAAAATATTCAGAGGGAGAAAATTCATGGACCTGCGTAAACTTAAAAAACTGATCGATCTTGTCGAGGAATCCGGCATCACCGAACTGGAAGTAACCGAAGGCGAAGAAAAGGTGCGCATCGTCAAACACGCTGCCGTTGCGACCCAGCAAACCTATATGGTGCAGCAGCCCGTGCACGCGCCACTCGCCGCACCCACGGCCAGCGCGTCCGCACCCGCCGCCGCAGAAGCGCCCGGCCTGCCGGAAGGACACGTCGTCAAGTCACCCATGGTCGGCACATTCTATCGATCCGCCAGCCCCGGCTCCGAGGCTTTCATCGAGATCGGCGCCACCGTGACGGTCGGGCAAACGCTGTGCATCATCGAAGCCATGAAACTGCTCAACGAAATCGAGTCTGACGGTGCGGGCACAATCAAGGCCATCCTGGTTGAAAACGGCCAGCCGGTCGAATTCGGCGAACCCCTGTTCATCATCGGCTAACGGGGGCATTCCGCCATGTTCGGGAAAGTCCTCATCGCCAACCGTGGCGAAATCGCACTCCGTATCCAGCGCGCCTGTCGTGAACTGGGCGTCAAGACCGTCGTCGTGCACTCCGAAGCCGACCGTGAAGCCAAATACGTCAAACTGGCCGACGAATCGGTGTGTATCGGGCCGGCGCCCTCCAGCCAGAGCTATCTCAACGTCCCGGCGATCATCTCGGCGGCAGAGGTCACCGACGCCGAAGCCATCCATCCGGGTTACGGCTTCCTCTCGGAAAACGCCGATTTCGCCGAGCGCATCGAGTCGTCGGGCTTCGTTTTCATTGGCCCACGTCCGGAAACAATCCGCCTGATGGGCGACAAGGTCTCGGCCAAGGACGCCATGAAAGCGGCCGGCGTACCCTGCGTGCCAGGCTCGGAAGGCGCGCTGCCGGAAGACCCGAAAGAGATTTTGCGCACCGCCAAGGCCGTCGGCTACCCGGTCATCATCAAGGCCGCCGGTGGTGGTGGCGGACGCGGCATGCGCGTGGTGCACACCGAAGCCGCACTGCTCAACGCGGTAACCATGACCCGCTCGGAAGCCCAGAGCTTTTTCGGCAACCCGAACGTTTACATGGAGAAGTACCTGGAGAATCCGCGCCACGTGGAAATCCAGGTGCTGGCCGACAGTTTTAAGAACGCCGTCTATCTTGGTGAACGTGACTGCTCGATGCAGCGTCGCCACCAGAAAATCATCGAAGAAGCGCCAGCGCCGGGCATTGCCCCGCGCCACATCGCCCGCATCGGTGAGCGCTGTGCCGAAGCCTGCCGCCGTATCAACTATCGCGGCGCCGGCACTTTCGAGTTCCTCTACGAAAACGGCGAATTTTTCTTCATCGAGATGAATACACGGATTCAGGTTGAGCACCCGGTCACTGAAATGATCACCGGTGTCGATCTCGTCCAGGAGCAGATCCGCGTTGCCGCCGGCGAGAAGCTGAGCTTCAAACAGCGCGACCTGAACTTCCGTGGGCACTCGATCGAATGCCGTATTAACGCCGAAGATCCCTACACGTTCGTTCCATTTCCCGGCAAGATCACTTTTTACCACCCGCCCGGCGGGCCCGGAATCCGCGTCGACTCGCACATCTATCAGGGCTACACGGTGCCACCACACTACGATTCGATGGTCGCCAAGGTGATCTCTTACGGCGACACGCGCGACCAGGCGATTCGTCGCATGCGCATCGCCCTGTCGGAAATGAGCATCGAAGGCATCAAGACGAACATCGCCCTGCATCAGGAGTTGCTGCAGGATGCCCGTTTTATCGAAGGCGGCACGAGCATTCATTACCTCGAACACAAACTCGCTGCCAAAAACGAAGTCAAGAAGGCCGGCTAAGGCCGGTGCTCATAAATGCCCTGGCTTTCCGTCAGCATTGAAACCGACTGCCGCCACGCCGAGGCGCTGGCCGACGCGCTGCTCGATGCCGGGGCGCTTTCGGCCAGCATCGAGGACGCCGACGCCGGCACCCCCGAGGAAACACCGCAGTTCGGCGAACCCGGCTCGATCACCACGCCAGGCTGGGAACGCTCGCGCGTCATCGCGCTGCTTGAAACGGGAACCGACGCCAGCGCACTGATCGCCGCCTGCGCAGCAGCGGTCGGCCTGAACGGCGAACCAGCTTTCACCCAGGAAGAAATTGCCGAGCAGAACTGGGTCCAGCTCACCCAGTCCCAGTTCGAACCGATTCGCGTATCCGAGCGCCTGTGGATCGTTCCATCCTGGCACGAAGCGCCCGATCCTGCGGCCCTGGTACTCGTCCTTGACCCCGGCATGGCCTTCGGCACCGGCTCGCATCCGACCACCCGGCTTTGCCTCGAATGGCTGGAGCGCATCGTTACGCCGGGCGCGTCAATCCTCGACTACGGCTGTGGCTCCGGCATTCTGGCCATCGCCGCAGGAAAACTCGGGGCGACGCCGGTACTTGGCGTCGACATTGACCTGCAGGCGGTTGCTGCGGCCAGGAATAACGCCGAGCGCAACAAGGTAAGCGCCCACTTCGACGACTCGGCACGCCCCCTGACCGGACAGTTCGACATCGTCGTTGCCAACATTCTCGCCAACCCGCTCAAGGCACTGGCGCCGGCCATTACCGGCCATGTGCGCGCTGGCGGCCGCCTGGCACTCTCGGGCATCCTCGTCGAGCAAGCTGACGAGTTGATCTCGATTTACGCACCCTATATCCTGCTTGGCATTGCCGATAGCCGTGAGGGCTGGGTCTGCCTCGCAGGAGTCAAGGAGTAGCCAGTGAAGACCTGCTGTCCGAGCTGCCAGACAACTTTCCGGGTCACCCCGGAACAGCTCAAGGCGCGTGCCGGCAAGGTTCGCTGCGGCAAATGCCAGGTTGTATTCAACGCACTCGACAGCCTGCTTGAAGAAGCCGCACACACCGTAATTGCCCCGCCGAAAAGCACGACGCCGGCAGACAACCCCCGCCCCGCCCCGCCGATCGAAGCAGCCGTGCCGGTTGTCGAGATTCCGCGCACAGTCACAGAAATCGCAGAGATCACAGAAATCCCTGATGCGTCTGAAACCTCCAGTCAAACTGCTGCCGAACCCCTTAGTGAAACCGCTGCACAGGAACTTGCCAGAACATCCGGCCTGATTGTGCCGCGTGAAATGACCGAAATCCCGGGTTACAGCAAGTGGGCTGAAGGGGTCATGAGCAGTCCCGCATTACCCTCGCCCGACAGGCGCGCAAACGGCCCTTTCATACTGGTTGCCATGCTGCTCACGACGCTACTTGCCGGGCAGCTCGCTTTCCATTTCCGCAGTGAAATCGCCGTTACCGCCCCCAGTCTGCGCCCCGCACTGGCGGCATTGAGCGAAGCGCTGGGGGCCGATATTCCGTTACCGCGCCATGCCGACCTGGTCAGCATCGAAACATCCGACCTGCAAGCCGATCCGGCACGCAGCAACCTGTTGGTACTGCAAGCCACGCTGCGCAACCGTGCAGCCTACGGGCAGGCCTACCCGCTACTCGAACTGTCGCTGACCGATACGCAAGACAACGCCATCGCGCGCAAGGTTTTTCAGCCCGGCGAATATCTGCCGCCGCAAAATCCACCGGATCAGGCTTTCCCGGGCAATACCGACATTGCCGTTCGGCTGTGGATTGAGGCCAAAGAAATCGGCGCGGCCGGCTATCGACTTTACGTTTTTTACCCCTGACCCTTTCGTTGCCCACTTCCTCCCGGGACTCCTATGTCAACGCTCATCTGCGGCTCCATCGCCTACGACAACATCATGGTTTTCCATGATCGTTTCAAGAATCACATCCTGCCCGAGCAGATCCATATTCTGAACGTGGCCTTCCTGGTCCCCGAGATGCGCCGCGAATTCGGCGGCTGCGCCGGGAACATCGCCTACAACCTCAAACTGCTCGGTGGCGAGCCGCTGATCATGGCAACGGTTGGCGACGATGCCGACCCCTACCTCGTGCGCATGGACGACCTCGGCCTGTCGCGCGCACACGTCCGGCGCATCGCCGGCAGTTTCACGGCGCAGGCCTTCATCACCACCGACCTCGACGACAACCAGATCACCGCCTTTCACCCGGGCGCCATGGGCTTCTCGCACCTCAATCACGTCACCGACGCGAAAACTGCCACGCTCGGCATCGTCGCCCCCGATGGGCGTGACGGCATGCTGAAACACGCGCGTGATTTCGCTGCGGCGGGCGTGCCCTTCATCTTCGATCCGGGCCAGGGACTGCCGATGTTCTCCGGCGACGATCTGCTGGCTTTCATGAAACTGGCAGACTACGCCTGCTTCAACGACTACGAGGCCCGGATGCTCTGCGACCGCACCGGCCGCACGCTGGAGCAATTAGCCGGCGAAGTGAAGGCACTGATCGTCACGCGCGGCGGCGAAGGCTCGCACATTCATGCCGACGGTCAACGCTACGAGATCCCCTGCGTCAAGGCCGATGAAGTCGTCGACCCGACCGGTTGCGGCGATGCCTACCGCGCCGGACTGCTCTACGGCATTGCCGAAGGCTGGGGCTGGGAAAAGACCGGCCGTCTGGCCGCCGTGATGGGCGCAATCAAGATCGCGCATCGCGGCGGGCAGAACCATCGCACGAACCGCGCCAACATCGGCGAACGTTTCGCCCTCGCCTTTGGCAGCGCCCCCTGGTAAAAGGAAAAAAGTGGACGCCCTGAAACTGACTACCGTATTGCTTGCCGCCATTGCCCTGAGCAGCTGTACAAGCAGCAAATCCGGCAGCGCTTATACGCGCGACCAGGCACGGCAGGAAATGCACGTTCGACTCGGTACCGTCGAAAGCGTGCGGGAGGTGATGCTGGAAGGCACCAAATCGGGAACGGGAACACTCGCCGGCGCAGCGGTCGGCGGCGTTGCCGGGAGCAATATCGGTGGCGGCAAAGGCCAGATCGTCGGCGCCATCATCGGCGCCGTTGCCGGTGGCCTGGCCGGTTCGGCGATCGAGGAAGGGGTGACCAGGAAGAATGCGCTGGAAATCACGGTCAAACTCGATAACGGGCAGTTAGCCGCAATCGTTCAGGAGGGTGACGAGCCGTTCCATCCCGGCGATAGGGTTCGCATTCTCTCAGGCGGCGGATCGACCCGCGTCACGCACTGAGCGCTTCGCCTGACGAACAATCAACCTGAAACACCGCGCGGTCTTCCAGGCGCACAGCCGTCAGATGACGCCCCCACAGACAGCCTGAATCGAGCGCCAGCAAACCAGGTTCGATCTTCAGGCCAAGTGCCGACCAGTGGCCGGTGACCAGCACGCTGTCCGCACTGCGCCGGTCGGGCACCTGAAACCACGGCAGATAGCCGGCTGGCGCATCGTCCAGTTCGCCCTTGGTACGGAATTCCATAACCCCCTCCGGGGAGCAAAACCGCATCCGCGTCATGGCGTTCACAATAACGCGCAGACGCGGCCAGCCCTGCAGATCATCGTTCCAGGACGCCGGCTCGCTGCCCCACATATTGGCCATGAACTCGCGGTAGTTCGGCGCGCGCAGCGCCTGCTCGACTTCACCGGCGAGCCGGCGGGCCTGGGCCACTGACCACTGTGGCAACAACCCGGCATGCACCAGACAGAAGCCGCCTTCGACATGGCACAAAGGCTGCTGTCGCAGCCAGTCGAGCAATTCGTCACGATCCGGCGCAGTCAGTATCGCGTCGAGCGTATCGCTCTTGCTGCGCTTGCCGAAACCCTCGGCAAGCATCAGCAGATAGAGATCGTGATTGCCGAGCACGGTAATCGCCGCCGGGCCAAGGTTGCGCACGAAACGCAAGGTCTCCAGCGAACGTGGGCCGCGATTGACCAGATCGCCAACCAGCCAGAGTCGGTCACGCGCCCGATCGAAGGCGCAGCGTTTCAGCAGCGCTTCGAACGAGGCAAAACAGCCCTGAATATCGCCGATTGCGTACGTTGCCATGCTCACTTCCTGTAACGTAGGAGCCCAATTTTACTGGGCGATTGCAGCAACTCAGCCATCAACCCGATCGCGCAGAAAATCTGCGCCCTGCAAGAAGTGCCCTCGGGGTGCGCTCCTACCCATCTCTGACCTGTAGGAGCCCGGATTTTCTGGGCGATCACCCCATCACAACTGCGGCAAATACTCCGGCACAAATTCCTTCAACCGCTTCTTCAGGGCAACCGGATCGGCGGGTGGCGCACCGTTGAGCCAGCGATCCAGATCCGCCTGCCATTGCACATCAGGTGCCGTTTCGGCGCGCGCAATGCGCAACTTGGGATGGGGAGTTACCAGCGTATGCTCATTATCGGTCAGCAACTCTTCGAACAGTTTTTCACCGGGTCGCAAACCGGTGAAATCAATTTTGATGTCTTCATCAGAAAACCCGGACAAGCGGATCATGTCGCGCGCCAGGTCGACAATACGTATCGGCTCGCCCATTTCGAGCACGAAAATCTCGCCCCCCTGCCCCATCAAGCCGGCCTGCAGAACGAGCTGAGCAGCCTCCGGGATCAGCATGAAGTAGCGGATGATATCCGGGTGCGTGACGGTTACCGGACCACCACGAGCAATCTGCTCACGGAATTTCGGGATCACCGACCCGTTGCTGCCCAGGACGTTGCCAAAACGAACGGTAACGAAACGCGTCCCTTCCGGTTTCTGCAAACCGCGCAGCACACGTTCCGCCAGGCGCTTGGTGGCGCCCATGACGTTGGTCGGATTGACCGCCTTGTCGGTCGAAATGAGCACCACTTTTTCGACGCCGTAGCGCTGCGACACTTCGGCCACACAGCGAGAACCGTGCACGTTGTTGCGCACGGCCTCCCAGGAATTCTCACCCTCCATCAGCGGCACATGCTTGTACGCCGCCGCGTGAAACACGACCGAAGGTTGATAGGTGGCGAAGACCTGATCAAGGCGGTGAGCGTCCTTGACGTCGCCAACGACGCAGGCAATCGGCGTCTGCGGAAAATGCGCGGCAAATTCCTGCTCGATCTGATACAGGGCGAACTCCGAAAGCTCGTAAAGCACCAGCAGGCGTGGCTGAAAACGCGCAATCTGGCGCACCAGCTCGGAACCGATCGAGCCGCCCGCCCCGGTGACCAGAACCACATGATCACCAAGCCAGCTGCGCAAGCCGCTGTCGTCCAGCTGAACGCGCTCCCGACCGAGCAGATCCTCCAGTTGCACCTGCCGCATCTGCGAAACGGCCACGTTACCGGATAGCATATCTTCGAGACTGGGTACCGTCAGCACCGACAGACCGGCCTGCACAGCGGCTTCCATCGCGCGCCGGCGCTCGGCCTGGCTTGCTTCTGGCATCGCCACAATCGCCCGACGTACTTCGAGTTTTTCTGCCCATGCAGCAACATCAGCCACCGGACCAAGTATTTTTCGCCCACGCAGCTCCTGCCCGACCCGCCCGGAGCCTTCTTGCAGCAAACCGACAATCTGCCAGTCCGGCGAATGATCGAGCTCACGCAGCAGACGTTCCGCCGCGTTGCCGGCACCGAGCACCAGCACCGGCTCGCCACTCAAGGCAAATCGGCCGTAGAGCGCACGATCTTTCCAAGCACGGTAAGCAAAGCGGCTGCCGCCCATCACCAGAATCAACAGGATCGGATGCAGCACCAGTACTGAGCGGGGAACCGACGGAATGCGGAACATCATTACGGCGGCGGCAACCGTCATCGCCGCAAGTGAAACGGCGACGATGATCCGGCGCAGATCCATCACGCTGGCATAGCGCCAGATGCCGCGATAAAGGCCCATCAACCAGTAGGCGGGGGCATGCACGACGAACAGCAGCGGCAACGACTGCCATGCGCCGCGCAAGTATTCATCCGGAAGAGAAAGATTGAAACGCAGCCAGTAGGCGCCGTACCAGCAAAACGCCAGGGCGACCATATCGTGCGTAAACGCAACCAGGCGGCGGGAAATCAGGGAGGAATTTATCAGCGACAATGCTATTGCCTAGCGACACGTTGAAAGTGGCGCTATTTTACGCCAACCCAAACGATGATCAGTGCATGGATTGACGAGTAAACCCTGAGGTGACGGGCGACGTGGCTCAAACCTCTCTACATCTCCTGAGCCTCGGCCGCCCCCGCCTTGAAGCAAACAGCCAGCCAGACCAACGGTGTATACGCCACCAGCACCCCGATCATCCCGTCAACGTAGCCCAAGCCAACGAGCATTGCCAACGGCAACAACCAGATCAAATTGATCGCACCAACAGCCAGCGTCACCGCCCGATGGGCGCCATACTTGCGTGACGCGTATTGATACGCATGGCTGCGATGCGCCTCGTAGGGCTTTTGCCGCCGCACAATCCGACGCAACAAAGTAAGCGTTGCATCGACTATGAATACACCTAGCAGGATGAGCCAGGCCCAGAAAAACGCGTGATTTACCCACGCAGCCTGAATCGAGAGCAATCCGAGTAATAGCCCGAGAAAACCGCTCCCGGCGTCCCCCATGAAAATCCTTGCCGGCGGGAAATTCCAGCAGAGAAATCCGGCGACCACAGCGAGCAGCAACAGCGGCGCGCCCCAGGCCGCCACGCCCGGCGCCCCCAGCACGTAGAGCAAAGCCGCCCCAGCACATACCGTAATGGCCTCAACGCCGGCTAGGCCGTCGATACCATCCATGAAGTTGTACAGATTCAGCAACCACACCAGATAAAGCGCTGCCAGAACCTGCGCGATCCAACCTGCACCCACCATCACCCCGAATACCGGCAATGGCGGCAGCCCGCCCATCCAGGCCAGCGCCCAGCAGGCAGCCGCAAAATGCACCAGCAAGCGCCAGCGGGCGGCGATGTGTCCATGATCATCAAGAAAACCAACCAGCGCCACCAGTGCGCCAGCTCCGCCCAGCCCGAGCATCTCCCGCCAGGCCATTGCGTCGGCCCACACCAGCAGCGGCAAGCCGAGCAGAAAAGTCAGCACGATCGCCACGCCGCCACCACGCGGGGTAGGCGTCATGTGCGAGCTACGTGCATTGGGTACATCCAGCAGGCTACTCGCCACCGCGTAGCGGCGTAGCGCCGCCGTCAGGACAAAAGACAGCAAAACGGCCGATATGAAAAAAACCAGCTTCATCCAGAAAGCTATGAACACAACATCCCTAGCAGCTTGGCGGCCTTGTTCAAACGTGTGTCGAAACAAGCAAAGAAGATGGGAGACTGCGAAATGCGGCCTGCCTCAAAAGCAGCCGCCAACTGAATACTGTCGTAGCCGCGCAAGGCAAACGTATCGGCGTACTCCCCTGCGCGCTCAACCAGTGGCTGGTCAATTTCCAGCACCACGAAGTGCGGCCAGTCAGCCGCCAGCGCGGCCTTGGCCTGTTCGATAACAGCGGCATCCTCCGGCACTTCCCGTGCTCGCCTGGACAACGCAGCATAAGCCTCTGCCCATGCAACACGGCACACCGCGACGGCCTCGGCTTCCAGCACCCGCGCTTTCAGCTCGTCGCTCCCCGCCTCAACAATGTAGAGCTTTAGCAGCGCGGAGGTGTCGCAGAATAAAATCATCCGCGATCTTCCAGCACCAACACTGAAACCAGCTTGCCGCGCTCTTGCAACCTGAATGCGGCACCGACTGGCTTGCCGCCTTGCCAAGTTGCGACACCCGCAGCCAGCAGACACGACACACCCGCGCTATCAGTCGACGGCACGCCGACAATCCGCGCGACCACCTTGCGATGCGAGGTCAGCTCAATCAGCTGCCCGGATTGCGCCTGGCCGACATAACGCGACAAATGAGACTTGAATTCCTGCATAGACACTTGCACTTAAGACCTCTTTCATAACAACACCATGGAAATAGTGACCTGTTTACACAAAAGAAGTCAAGGAGCAGCAAAATTATTGGGTGCCGTCCGACGTTAAAAAATATTGAGCAGCATCCCTCAGCCCATCATTCACGCTCACCAACGGCGACCAGCCGAGCAGACTCTTTGTCTTTGAAATATTCACCTGCAGCGAACCACACAACCGCTGCGACAAGGCACGTTTGCCCAACAATGCGGCTCCGGTCATCAACACCCATGCCGGCACCGGCAGTAGACGAGCCGGCTTACCCAAAGCCTCACCCATACGCCTGAACAATTCCGTAGTCGATAAATCCTCGTCGTCGCTCACCAGAAAGATCTGATTGGCTGCCGCCGGGTGCTCAACACAAGTCACGATCAAGTCCACCAGATTGTCCAGCGCAACCAGACTGCGCCTGTTGTAGATCGCCCCGAACGGCAGAGGTACCCCTCTACACAGCCAGCGCATCATGCTGAGGAAGTTGCCCTTTACGCCCGAACCGTACACCAGCGGCGACCGTATGATTACAACATCTATGCCGGTCTCGACCGCCAACGCGCGCAAACCGCGCTCAGCCTCAGCCTTCGAAATGCCATAGGGATCAGCCGGCGCTGGTTCATCATCAGCCAGGTACCGTGCACCTGTGCACGTACCCTCGCCGTTGACCTTGATCGAGCTGATGAATACAAACCGATGAACGCCGGCCGCGGCGGCTTGCCGCGCCAGATTCAGCGTAGCCTCGACATTTACGCGGCGAAACTCAGCCAATGGATCAGCAACGGTGTCCCGCATTACATGAACACGCGCGGCGGTGTGGATAACAACCTCTACATCCTTCAAGGCGTCGCCCCAATCGGTCAACGGAGCAATATCCTCGATCCTCGCGAACTTGATTTTGCTACCATGGCCAGAGGCTGGCTGACGAACAGCAGCGACGATCTCAACCTGGGGGACTTTTGCTAGCCGATGCACTAACGCGGCACCAACAAACCCGGTTGCCCCCGTAATCAGTATTTTCATCTCCGCAGAGATTTCAGCAGTTTCATAGGGAACCTACGGCAATACGCGGCGAGGCCATGCGATCATTCAAACCGACTTGGACCAGACGGTACGATTCACGTAATCGACGTAACTCAAGACAATCCTCAAAATTTTCTTGGACGCTGAACTTATTTCGTAATCTTCTATTGCTGCCGTTGCCCGCTCGCTCTTGTTATGTTGCGCAAGGATCACTTTGACCGCATCCAGTACACGTTCTTTTTTAAGACCGCTCATGATCAGCGTACCGACATCCATGCCCTCGGGCCGCTCATGAGCATTGCGAATCGTAATTGCCGGCAAGTTCAGCAGTGACGCTTCCTCAGTAATCGTTCCGCTGTCGGAAACCACACACAGCGACTCCATCTGCAGCTTGATGTAATCACAGAAACCGAAGGGTTTGAGGAACTGTATTAACGGATTGAGTTGCCCAAGATCCAAGGAGTCAAGGCGCTTCTTGGTGCGCGGATGAGTAGAAACGATGACTGGATGACGATACTGCTCAGCCAGCGCGTTTAAGGTTTCAACCATGTCTCGAAGGTTATTCGGCGTATCTACGTTCTCTTCGCGGTGCGCGCTGACGATGAAAAATTCATTCGACGCCAAACCCATGCGCTGCAATATGTCCGACTGCTGAATCTTCGGCATGTAGTAGTCCAGAACCTCGCGCATGTGCGAGCCCGACTTGATGATTGTCTCAGGACGCACGCCTTCCGCGATCAGATACCTGCGGGCGTGTTCGGTAAGCACAAGGTTGATGTCACTCAGGTGATCCAATACCTTCCGGTTCAATTCCTCGGGCACGCGTTGGTCAAAGCAACGATTACCCGCTTCCATGTGAAACACCGGAATCTTGCGACGCTTCGCGGCAATGACTGCCAGGCAAGAATTGGTGTCGCCATAGAGCATCACCGCATCTGGCCGATCTTGCTCCATGATTGCGTCGGCCTTCTCGATCACGCGGGCAATTGTCTGCGCAGCATTCTCGCCAACCGCCTCCAGAAAATGATCTGGCTTGCGGATACCGAGATCCTCAAAGAACAGCTGATTCAGCTCGTAGTCATAATTCTGGCCGGTATGAACCAGGATGTGTTTGGTATGCACATCGAATTCGGCGATCACGCGGCTCATTTTTATCAGCTCGGGGCGCGTACCGACAATGGTCATGACTTTAAGCATTTAACTCGTCCTTGATGAAATCCAGTTTCAATAACAACTGCTTTATTTTCTCTACGGTTAGTCGATCTGTATTGTGCGATGTGTAGTCATCCGTATGCGAAATAATTTCCTCACCGTCACTGAAATACTTGGCGTAATTCAGGTCGCGATTATCTGCCGGGATGCGGTAATACCCCCCCATGTCCTCAGCATGTGCCATCTCCTCCCGAGAAATGAGTGACTCATAGAGTTTTTCTCCATGCCGGGTGCCTATGACCTGAATTTCGTTTTTCTTCTCGAAAATTTCTTTTAGCGCTTGTGCCAGATCCAAAACGGTCGAAGCAGGTGCCTTCTGAACAAAAATATCGCCTTGCTGACCGTGCTTGTATGCATAGAGGACCAAGTCCACCGACTCTTCCAATGACATCAGGAAGCGCGTCATGTTCGGATCGGTAACTGTTAACGGCTGCCCCTCTTTGAGTTGCGAGACAAACAAAGGGATGACCGACCCCCGGGATGCCATAACATTGCCGTACCGAGTCGCACAAAAAACCGTTTCACCCTTCTGTTGCATGCGCGCCTTGGCAACCATCAGCTTTTCCGCCATTGCTTTCGAGATCCCCATTGCATTGATAGGGTACACAGCCTTATCCGTACTCAGGACAACAACACGCTTGACGCCGCTGGCAGTTGCCGCATTCATCACGTTTTCGGTACCCATCACGTTAGTACGTACGGCCTCCATCGGATAGAACTCACACGACGGCACTTGCTTCAATGCAGCGGCATGGAACACGTAGTCCACGCCCTTCATTGCTTGACAGATGCTGTCGTAATCACGGACATCGCCGATGTAAAACTTCAATTTTCGATCGTTCAACGCGATGCGCATTTCGTCCTGCTTCTTTTCGTCGCGGCTGAAGATACGTATCTCACGCACTTCCGTTGAAAGGAATCGTTTGAGGATGGTGTTCCCGAAAGAACCCGTACCACCAGTGATCATCAACACTTTGTCTTTGAACATAAGTCGACCCAGATTTATTTATATGCGTGCATCAATTTGATCAATTCGGGCCAGTCAGGAGCGACATATCCCGTCGCTAACTGAAAGCGCTTCGCATCAAGCGAACGGTCAATCGTCAGATTTTCGTCCCGCACAATGTCGATGGTCTTACCATACACATCGGCGATCAGCTTCAGCAATTCAAACTTCGCGATCGGTTGGGCGGCAATGTGATACAGCCCAGACAGTTCTATGTGTGGAATCACTTGGTCGCGAACGACTTGTGCAAAGATCACCGTAGGGAGCCCGGAAAAAACAGCGCGAGCATAGCCTTTACACTGCCCTTCTTGCGAAAGGAACCAATCGAGCAAGCCATATTGACTCTGCAATTCATGCCCGATGGTCGAGGTACGCAAGGTAATCGTGTGAGGATAATGAACCTCACCCAAAGCCTTGGATTTCCCATACACATCGCGCGCATCGGCAAAATCGTCCTCGACGTATCCGCCCTTGTTGCCGGAAAAAACACAGTCCGTGCTTACATGTATCAGACGAGCGCCGACGAGCTTGCAAAGCGCCGCCAAGCGATGCGGCATTAATGCGTTGATCGGGATGGAAACCATCGGGTCATCCGCCTCCGGCTTATGCTTGGTCAAGCCCGCACAATTGACCACCACATTCGGCCGTATCTTATCCAGAATCCTTACCAAAGAATCTTGCTGTTCGACATCAATGCCCGCCATCAGACGGCTGCCGATCGCTGCGGAAAAAAATCGCTTTACACTTTCGTCACGAACGGTGCCGAAGACTTCCCAGTCATGTTTCGCGCTCAAAACACGCAACACAGTGCTCCCGATCATTCCGCTCGCGCCTATCACCAATACCTTCAACGAATATCCTTTCCACTCCGCGACACCGTCTGCAGATGCCCAATCAATTGATCAACCAGATGATGATGGTCGAAATGCTCCTGATAATACCGACGTCCATTGTCGCCCATTTTTTGCAGCTCACTGAGTGGTAAGCCATACAGGCACAAAATCGCGTCTGCCAGAGACTGGGCATCCTCCGCTGGTGTGGCCAGACCCGCTCCAGCCTCAATGATCAGGCGTGCGCCCTCCCCGTTCAAACAAGCAATGATCGGCCGCCCCGCCGCCATGTACGCCTGCACTTTATTAGGCACAGTCAATGCAAAGATCGGCTGGTCGGCAAGTGTTACCAGCAATGCCGATGCTTTCTGCATGAAGCAGGGCATCGTCTCCACGGGAAATCTTCCGGGCAGATGAAGGTTCCCAAGCCCGCGCTGTCGTGCCTCCACCAACATCCATTCTCGAGCACTCCCGTCACCCAGCACAACAAAATGGATGTCCGCGTATTCTCTCAGCAATGATGCGGCCTCGACTATCACACCAACGGCCTGTGCCGTGCCGATGTTGCCGGCAAATATCACGGAGAACCCCTCGCCAAGACCTTCGGTCGCGGGAGCCTCATCGGTGACAGGCATCGCAAAAGTGTCGTCTACCGAGTTGGGGTAATACACGACCGGCGTCCCCGGCGCCAAAGCGCGAACTGGCGCCTCAAATGCCCGGGACTGCACCAAGAGCAGATCAACGTGGCGATAGATGAAGCGCACGGCTTGCCGGACCACAGCGATGATATAGGGATTACGAACGTGCCCTGTAGCTGACAGGCTTTCCGGCCACAGATCTTGTACCCACAATACCAATGGACATGCCTTCAACCAGCCGAGGAAGATTGCCGGTATTGCTTGAAGGATTGGTGATGGTGCATAGATAAAGATCACATCGAATCGTTTTCCACGCAACATCCAAGGTGCAAACAACAACCCTGTCAGAATGAAAGACAGGTAGTTCAGCGCCAGCCTCCATCCGCCCTTCCCTCTTGCCAGCAACGGGATGCGGTTGATGCTAACACCTTGATATATCTCTTGCTGGCACCCCCATGCACGATATCCGGGAAAAACCTTCCCGGCGGGGTAGTTCGGTTTTCCAGTCAGTACCTCAACCTCGAAACCTTTCTCCTGCAACGTCTTGGCAACGTCGTTGACACGAAAGCTTTCGGGCCAGAAATATTGACTGACAATCAGGGCGCGCAAGCTATTCTGCCTTGGCCAAAACAGATGCCAAGAAGCGTGCAGCATCAAGCAACGGCAAGGGCTGTTCGTTAACCCCCATGAATCGCTTCACCGCTCTGGCGATAGATATCGATGACTCGGGGTCAAACGTCTGCTCAGGGTCAAGCACGTCACGCACAAAATCCAACTCTGATGCCAACACCGGCAAATTCGCCTGCCTTGCCTCAATCAACGGCAAGCCAAACGATTCGAAGGTCGATGGATAGATCAATGCACCCGCCTTTTCGTAAAGCGCCAAAACATCTTGATGAGATACCCCACCGATATTCATTACTTTTAACCCATACCTTTGTCGCACCAGTTCGACCTCTTGGCACAAGCCAGCAAAGCGAGTTTCATCCAAGGTCAAACATAGCGATGGGAACAATCCTTGCTCAGCCAATTGACACCAAGCTTCGACTAGCCGCCGATGATTCTTATGCGGTTCGCCGGATGCCACATACACGAAGTCACAATTATTTTCTTTTTGCGCCACTGGCTGCGACACGCTACGTGTGTAGCCATCTGGCTCTGCCACGAAAGGAAGGACTCGCACCGGTACCTTTCCCTGCGTTTTCACGTCCAACAATCTTTTCATCGTCGGCGTTTGTACGATGAACTCACTGACATGTGACATTTTGCTGGATAACCACAGCCGCTCAATGGCAAGCCGCAAGCGCACCCTAAGTGGGAACCCATTCAAACTGACGTCATTGATTAGATAAAGGTTCTGCACAAAGACCACCGTATGCGCACGCAACTTAAACAATGGAGGAAGATTGCCGAAGCACAAAACGAGATCTTCTGGAGCGACACGGTGGGCAAGCCATCTCTCCGCTTCCAGGCGATGCCCAACAGTTGGTTTTACAAGCTTGATTTCAATGTTATGCGACATGCCAACTGGTGTAGGCATGCGATCATCCAGGGACAATACAAACTCCGTGTTGTCACGGAGTGCTTTCAACAAAGCCTCAAGCAAAGACCGTCCACCGCCTTGATGGACGTTCGTCGCATGAATGAATACTCTGCTTGGCATGATCGGTTTCAAATCATTACACGATCTAATTTTGCCTTTGCCAATATCATCAACATCTCTCCGTCAAACAAGCACCTCCCAATCGCGGGCAACGGCATAAGCCAATCGTCTTGGAAGTCTGTCCAATGTTACTTTCCACGCAGCCGACAGCACCGAGAATGATATTGGCCAGAGTCATTGCTTGCATAGGCTCGCTCAACGCGACGCCCGCCATACATAAAGCCTCCTTAACTGCTTGAACAAATTGCCGTTAGGCTTAATTCGCAAGCACCGAAACAGGCAAAGCTGGAATTTTGTAGCACCCCCGCCTCCATCGCCAAACTCTCGATTCAGTTTCCCCCACCGTGAAACCACATTTGGACAACTTGCTGCAATTCTAAAATAGAGCCGTGTCGCATGACTAAAGACCACATCTCTTGATTCGCCACGAGAGTGCTGCAATAACCCAGCGAATGCCTTATCCACAACGTTCACATCAAGCGCGGAAAAGGACGAGGCGTACCCAAACATCTTCAAAACGTTATCGATCCACGTTCGGTCTAAATTTTGAGAATAAAACACGAACTCCCAGTACCTACGACGGATATCATCTGTTTGTTGTTGTTGCCGATTCGATGTTCGGGTAGAAATTTGTTCGGCATGCACCCGGTACAACAGCAAGACCTCCGGCACATTCGTCATCTTCCATCCCGCTTCTGCCGCCCGTTCCCACAAATCGTAATCTTCAGCCTTTTCCCAAGCTCGGTCATAGCGCAATCGTTTTACCAACGCCGCGCGCATCATCACAGCAGGATGAGCGAACGGAGAACAAAACAACATCTCCATTTTGATTGCCTCATCCGATTGGCGTAGTTTGACCACTCGCCTGTCCGATGTTCCAAAACGCCGCACCCAACTGCCAGAAAGATCTGCTCCAGTTCTTTCGATCCATTCCAATTGGCGCTCAAGTCGATGAGGCAAGGCAATATCATCTTGATCCATGCGCGCTATCCATGTACCACGCGCAACGTCTATCGAATCATTAAGCGTGGTCGCCAAGCCTCTATTTTCACGCACGATCACGCGCACCCTCGAATCGCGCCTTTCATACTCTATCAAGATTTGTTGCGAGCCATCGGTTGACCCATCATCAATCATGATCAACTCAAAGTCCGCAAAGGTCTGCGCGAGTACGGAGTCGATTGCTTCCGCCAAATATTTTTCACCGTTATAGACGGGAAGCACAACTGAAACCACTGGCTCAGCTACTTTCTCGATTGATGTTGACGTGGCAGCTTCGATCATGCCGATTGCCTCGCCAACCAATCGCGGGTAATAAGCATCCCCTCACTAAACCCTACCAGCGGCTTCCAGCCAGTATCCCTTTGCAACTTGGTAGAGTCCAGCACATTGGCCTTCACATCAAATGCTCGTTCCGGCAAATTTTCTACCTGAACCGCATACCCGATTTCGTGCATCAAGGGTTTGCATGCCTCAATCACATCCAGGTTGCTCAGGCCTATCCCCGAGCCAAGGTTATATATTTCAGACAATTGCCCATGTACCAACGCACTCACAATTCCGGATGCAAGGTCGCTCACATAGAGATAGTCGCGGATGGTCCCGCGTTCCCCGTAAATCTTGATTGGCAAGCCCCGCATCCCTGATGCTAACGCGGTAGCAATGAAGCCCTGCCCGACAAATGGCCGCTGCCCTACGCCATACGCATTGGCTGGGCGAACACAAACGAATTTCAGACCATGGGTCGCAGCATATAAGTATGCATAATTTTCCAGCGTAAGTTTGGTCACACCATAAGGAGAAATTGGCTTGGTTGGGTGAGTTTCGCATATCGGCAATTGGTCTACTTCGCCATATACCGTTCCACCTGACGATACCAACACGAGTTTCACGCCTCTGTCTGCTGCTTCGGAAAATAGCTGCACTGTGGGCGGCAAGTTTTGCAGAAGATCCGCCAGCGGATTTTCAAAAGATGTATTGGGTACCGTCGCATAGGCCAAGTGGATGACCTCTTGATGCTCGTCCAGCAAATTGCGGATCAATACTGAATCGCCAAAATCACCTGAAATATAGGACGTACCGTCTGGAAGCCGATGCAAGGGTTCCGGTCGCCTACCGAGCACAGTGATTTGCCGGCCGGCATCAAGGAGCCGATGGACAAGATGCGCTCCAATATACCCAGCCCCACCAATTACCAATATTTTTTTCGCCATAGCCACTCAAGTATTCACTAGCATTCTGATATCTACTGCACGCCTTTGAAGGAAGGCCGTTGACCTGTTGTGTCTGCAGCCTGCGGAATTGCTACCACACGAATATCAGCACGAAAAAAAACCGTCGAAACCGGAGTAGCTGCTTGATAACTGCCGGTTGCTTGAAGATCAGTTTGACCAATTGCCATTTTATTTCCACCGGTAAACGACCGACTGGCATCTGATTGATTGCCCGCTCAATCTGTTCAGTCAAAACATCAACGTATCTCGCCGAGGTAAATGCGTAGTACTGCGGGCTGACAATGAACTGCTTCGCTGCATCGAGATAACCCTGATATGTCCTTTCGGGCATGTTCACCAGAAACTCATGTAGGTGCGTGTAATCCCTGAAATTTCGAAGATCGATGAAGCAGGATGGGGGGATGTAATCCTCGACATTGGGAGCACCAACATAGATAGGCACGGTTCCCGCCGAAAAACAGTCGAAGATCTTTTCGGTAATCAGCCCTGGCAACTCCCTCACATTTTCATAAGCAATAGAAAATTTGTATCGCCTGAGTACCTCTTTCTTGTTCTCGCATCGCCCACGGAAAGATCTGATGATGAAATCATCAGTCGCACTTTCCCAGCCTACGCCATACAAATCCATGCCGCAGGTTTGCCCCGCAAAAAATTCAACCGCCCGAGTACGTTCTCCATAAAGGGTATTCAATTCAAAGGATGGCTTGTTGGCGAAGATGCTGCAGATCAGCTTCCGTTCAGAAAAAGGAACGAACGGAATTTCATCCAGTTTGATAACGGGCTGGCCGATATTGCATTTCACCACATGAGTATAGTGGCCTGCGATTCGATCATTCCAGGTCAATACGGCATCCACAGGAAGCAACGGAAGTATGCGTTCGTCGTGGAATGGGGCGACAAACGAGGGTTCATTAGGAACATAAATCAACCTTGTACGATGGTTTTCCCCTACCGCGCGCAAAACCATCCCAAGCTCATTAACGAAGTCGTGGAATACGAGAACGTCAATCTCCCCCGAACAATACCTGTCTGCAGTTCGGCATTCGATGCCCTTTGCGCGAAGCGCTTCGCGCAGCAGATAGAATCGCTCCAGGACGTTATCGCGACTGCTTGCCGGATCAAACATTCGATCAGCACTCAAGCCGCCGTGCGCCACCAGCGCTACATTCATCATAAAACCCAGCCATACTTGTCGACATTCAGCCCGTACTCACTGAGCAGACGACGGTTTCCGGGTTTAAATGCAGACGCAAGGCGGTCACGAATGTCCGTCGGAACCCGCAGCTTGCCCCCAAAGCGAATTCTTTCACAGCATTCGGAAAGCCGAAGATTCAGACCCATGTTTATGGAATAGAAAAGATATGCTTTTGGGTTTTCGCATACCGCAGCTCCCGGCAACTGTACCGCAGCACTTTTCAGCAGACGCTCCTTTTGGGCAGGCGAAAGAAGCAGGGCAAGCAATTTATCGAGAGGCAAGATATTCGCACTGGGATTTGTGTGAGTCCTTACAAAACGGTTTAACACACGCTGAATTGCCGCACCAGTCACTGTGAGACTCGGATTGGTCAAGCCCGACTCCACCGGCTTGAAATCGACATCCTTGCACCCGAAAAACTGAAGAATTTCTCTCAAGAAACGCTCTTTATCGCGCCTCGATTCCTCATAGAGTTTGACATGAACGTTTTCAATCCCGAATAGTTCAACATAGGCATTGATTTGTTTTTCGTACTGCAGGCGACGAACAAGATGATTGGAAATTAGAGGGTCCTGAACAAAATCCCGCAAGGAAAGCGTCCCGCCAATTTTGACGTACTGGCTGTAAATCGATGCAAGCATGGAAAATTGCTCGCGGATCACCAACAAAATCCTGGTCTTGCCGAACACCTGGTACAAACGCTCCGCTATCCGCTTCGCGTGCTCTCCGGAGACAAACTCACCCGATAAGGCCTCCCTGGAGACAATCAACTTCTTTCCATTCCGATCGATGCTATCGATTTGTTCTTGGAAGCGATCACGCAGACCAATCGGATCAAAGTCAAGGTCACGTGCTCCCGTAAGTTCATAAAAAAGCTGGGCAACTTCGGGATGCGTCACTGGCCAGTCGAGATAGACCAATTCAGGATGCTGCTGAAATGCATGGAGTTGCAGCCAGGAAGTTCCTGTCTTGTAGTCTCCTATATGAATTGCATCGATCATACGGTTCTTGCCCTAGAAAAATAGTTGCTGCGACACACATCTTTGCTCAGTTTTTTACAGTCTCACCCAGTCCGACAGGAACAAATCCTCGACGACATTTTCGTTGTTGAACCACTTGTCCGGCGCCACGACGATCTTCTCGGGATCGGCATTCAGCCACGCTCCCCACCAGCTGAAAGAGCTATTGGCAATGATGTGATGGCGGCACAAACTCATCAAACGCATGTCTTCATAGCTCGCACTACCCCGGTTATGCTCAACAAATACATGCGGAAAGGGCATATTCAGGTTGGCGCGAACCCAATCCGTATCATCCGAGAACACATAGAAATGAGGCGTTTTGACGTGGCTGGCCATATGCCGTACGGCGGCATCGTAATAGCTTAGCGAGCAACTGCCATGCGTCTGACTGACTGCGGCCTTGTGCACATAGTCGCCACGCCTGACGTGCAGGCTGATCGCCGTAGCATTCTGCGCAGCTATCTGAGTAGCCAATGAATTGTTCAAACCGGATGGCGGGCGACGAAATGCAAACGTGTCGCGAATGACTCCGATCGCATCGGAAAAATACTTCTCGCTCTGCCAATATCCGCTCAAGAAAACCCCGTCTGGAATGCGCAACATGGCTGGTGAAAAGTGGAAATGGGGCTCCCTGATATAGCGCCTTGAAACAATGGAACCTGCCCCACACTTGCTCAGCGCTTTTCGGACAACTCCATAACGCAACCATCCCAACACAGCCTGCATATCGGACGTTGATGCAACTTTCACCGGAAAATCGAACGCGCGCTCCAACTCGAACCCGTTGTGAATTTTCAGGGTTGGGTCAGACAATTCGACTGCCAACTCGGCGCCGAGCCGGGCGGCACTTGCCAGCCCGAACGCATACTGGAACATCTGATTGCCCAGGCCACCAGATAAATGCAGGACAATCATATGGTTAAGTCGCAGTTAAAAAACCAGAGCCCCAAGTGACCTGTATGACCGCACGGCAACTGAAAATCCAAAACAAAATTGATGCGCCAAAAGATTTCAACGCAGTTCCCAGCTTTCCCAAACAAAATCGTAGTTCCACATTTCTCGATGCGTACGCCCCAATGCCGCACGAATCAGTTGACGATTTTCGACAGCACCATCAACAAAATTGTGAAACTGTATCTGGATGTAGTTTATTTGTTTAATCAAGCCAGAATCGATAATCGCGGGCAGCAGGTCGAACTCCGCACCTTCGATATTGATTTTCATCAGGTCAATTCTTTCCACCCCGAGTTCGGCTACAACTTCGCTGATAGCACGAACCTGCGCTTTTTGAGTGGCGCAAGGGTGTCCAACAATCCTAAAGCTTGAGGCGTTGTCGTCCAGGCTCATGTCGAACCAGCCCGAATGTGACGACAAGCCAAAATTCAGACAGACAATCGACGGATTACCGGAAAATCGCCTGACGCTTTCCTGATAAAAAGACGGGACAGGCTCAAACAGGTAGACGCGACAGCCATATCTCTGATTGATGTCGTTTGCGTAATCACCAATGTAGCCACCAACATCGAACACAATGCCTGATTTATCGATTGGGTAGTCGAGCCGTAGCGTCTCATCCCCCTTATCCATAAACCACCTTTTCATGTTCCATGAAAAAGCATCGCGCAACACGTAGAGTCGATAGAAATGGCGAATCCCATTTACCAGCCGGTTGAGCACCTCTCTAAATCCTGACATCACAGCGTCTCTCAAAGTAAAAAGGCAAACACACTAACGGCATTTAACAAGATTTATTACACTCGACATTCAAACTGATCAGCAAGCCCTTCTCTTTATCCATATGCGGGATATAGGCCTGCGAGAAATCGTCGATTCCCGCGTGCTCAGTCTGCCGCCAGTCGTAGTTCCTTACATTGACGAACCCAGCGTGTTGCAGCAGATCGGACAAGGAGGCGAAGTCGAAGACGTTATAGTGAATGTTGTAGAGATAATCCTGTCGCCCGAATAGCGCGCCAATCACCAGATCCAGCTTTCCCTCGCGTTGATACACTTCACACAGCTTCGAAAAATCCGGAACGGCAATGCGCAAGACACCACCGGGTTTCAAGACCCGGCACCATTCGCGCAAGACACGCTCGACGTCGCGGCGCTTGAAGTGCTCCAGGACATGACAGTTGTAGATCAGATCCACGCTGTTATCCGGAATGAACGACAGGTTGTCTATCGTCGCGACGTGATCGACATGCGGGTAATCAACGGCATCAATATGTACGAAACCGGGAATATGCCGCTTGCCGCAGCCAAGATGTAACTTCATGCTCTCTCCAATAATGGCGGTTTCAGGTTCAAAGTTCGCGCGAGTTCAAATGCGAAGTACGACTTCATTTCTTTATTCTTGCCCCTCTGTCAAGCCTGACATCCCGAGACTCGAGTTGTTTTAGCACACGCGCCGGCACCCCGCCGACCATACAGTCTGCGGGAACGTCTTTTGTCACGACGGCACCGGCCGCAACAATCGCACCGTCATGAATGGTAACGCCCGGCAGGATGATGGCCGCAGTACCGATCCAGACATCATGGCCAATCAGCACTGATTTATTGATACCAACCCGCGCAACAGGAAGAACGTGCGGATCGTGCGTTGGTGTCACGATACGGGTACCAGCGGCGATCGCGCAACGATCTCCGATTGTAATGCTTCCCTGGCTGGAGGCTCCAAGGCGAGCATCTGGTGCAATGGAAACACCTTCCCCAATGAAGACGTTTTGCGGATATGAAATCACGACCCCCGGATATAAAAAGCTGCCTTTTCCCAGATGGCCCAGTCTTCTTTTGATATAGGCAATCCTCAGTCTCCGAACAACCCGCAGAGGCAATGAAATCAGGAAGATCAATATCTCCATCAACGAAGCCCCTTAAGCAGACTTTGAAAAATATGGCGGTAAGACAATACACAGACTATCAATGTGCTTACCGTTAAAGCCAACGCGATCAAGACAAAAAACAACCATGACTGCGTTGCTTCAACAAGGAAGGAAATCATCACGGCAGAAGATAACAATCCGATCGTCACGGTCAGTGCTTTGGCGAGTTCGCTGCCGGGAAATTCCAAAGTTGAGACAGATTTTAACTTCATCCCTAAAAAAACGATCGTGATACAACTTGCAACGGTCAGCGAAAGTGGAACGCCTATTATGCCAAAAAAATACAAAAAAACTGCTCCAACGCCTACCCGCCCCAGGCCTTCAAAGAACGTGAGCTTGGAGGTGTAAACAAAATCACCCAGTCCGTTCAGCGTTTGTAAAAGCATGTTGCGGAAGTTGCTCGCCAGAAAACCCAGTCCGATAAAGAAGATAACATCCCGTCCCGCCGAAAACGCGTCGCCGACCCAGAGGGAGACAAAATAGTGATTGGCCCCGACATAGGGCACAAAGCCTAGCAGCCCCAAAACAAAAACCATGGCCAGCAGCCTTGTCGCAACGCTATTGGTCCTTGTGAGATTACCCTGACCGGAAAGATGGGAGAACGCGCTGTGTGATGCACCATAAATGACTGCGAGCATCTGGGAGATTATATCGGCTGCTTTTCGGGTCACCACGTAGGCAGCGGCAAGCTCGGGGCGCAACAGAAGGGTGATCAACAAAGGATCGGATTCTTTTGAAATCGCGTGCCCTAGCCTGGCAACAAACAGGAAGCCGCCGACATGCGTGAATTCTTTGACAATCACGAGGTCCACTTTGGCTTTTGTATGCAAACTGCGGAGCAGTACGACGGCTTGCGCCAGCCCCAAAAAAAATACCAGCACTTCGGTCACGAATATGCCGACAGGAATGGCCCACAAACCGGCTTCGCGGTATAGGAGGATGCCTGTTGCCAGAACTCCAACGATCCTGGCTGCAGCCAAGGCAAGCATGGAAAACACCGGTCGCAGTAGTGCCTGAGGGAATGCCCGCAGACACTCGTTGAGCATGCCCAGCGCCGCTGAAAAAACCGCAAGCTGGAAACATTGCCTGAGTTGCTCGCCTTTGTCGCCGGAAACCTTCAGCAATTCGGGAAGCGCCAGCGAGCAAAGCATCCCGATGGCCATGAATACGACGACTATCGCCACATAGACGAGCATGGCATTGACGAAATACGCCCCTGCTTTCGCAAAATCCTGCTGCCCATAGGCACTGGCAACCCGCTGCACCAGCATGCTGCTAATACCGAAATTCACCACACCCAGCATGGCGAGAATTCCGCCTGAGGCCATCCACAATCCGTAGAGTTCAGCGCCGATGAAATGCAGATACAGGGGGATCAGCAGCAAGCCCTGTACGATTATGATTCCCGTGTTGAGATATCCGCCGAGCACCAACAGCAAGGTCGCCCGCTTACGGCTTACGGGAGCTGCCGGCATCTGTTCGGGGCGCGGACTCAAACGCCAGCCTGCCAGTCAGACAAAAATGATTGATTCAGTAGCGACCGCCCAATCCCGGCGATTCCGGTAGAACCGGTGCCGTGGTGGTCTATAACCGGCGCAAAAAACGCCTGTCCGCCAAGGCTCTTGAACGCTGCCCCCATCCTAGCTACATAGCGTGGCAGTTGCCGACTCGGGCTCCCTGCAGCAGCGCACTTCAATAGCGTTCATGAGAAATTCAACTGAGCTCGCAATATCCTGTTGCTCGGTATCAATCAAGTAATCCGGAGACTCTGGTGACTCGTAGGGCGCGGAGATGCCTGTGAAGTCACTGATCAGGCCTTTTCTTGCCTTTACGTACATTCCCTTGGGGTCTCGAATTTCGCAAACATCGAGAGAGGCTTTAACAAATACTTCGAGAAAATTCTCGTGACCGATAATCTGGCGAGCCATTGCGCGATCAGTTTTAAGAGGCGATATAAATGCCGTAATAACGATCAGTCCGGCATCGTTCATCAATCGCGCAACCTCCGCAACACGACGTATGTTTTCGGTGCGATCCTCAGCTGAAAACCCAAGATTTCCATTAAGGCCGTGGCGCACGTTATCGCCATCGAGAACGAAGACTGCTCGCCCCTTTTCGAATACTTCCCGCTCCAAGGCGAACGCCAAGGTTGACTTCCCGGAACCGCTATAGCCAGTGAGCCAGATGGTGGTTGGGCGCTGGCGCAGTCGCTGCCCGCGCTCGTCTCTTGAAACATGCCCGGCATGCCAGGTGAGGTTGCTCGATTTCTGTGTGTGCATTGTCTAGATACTCAATATTTTCAAACCCGACGCAGCAAGCGCAACGGTAATTCCTGCTCTCACCACGTGGCCAGGCGCCCAATTTGTCATGAGAGAACCCAAAATAACGCCCGGAATAGAGCCGATCAGCAAACTGCCCAACAAAGAAAAATCGACATTCCCCAACAAAAAATGCCCTGCCCCAGCCACAAGCGCCAAGGGGATCGCATGCGCAATATCCGTACCGACCAGCTTCTGCGGCGTCATCCTGAGTGGATACAGGTACAGCAGTATGACCGCGCCAAAAGCACCCGCGCCAACAGAAGTTAGTGTTACCACGCTGCCAATCAGCACACCAGAGGCTATAGTCAGAGGCGCCTGGAGATACTTGAATCGTGCGGCGGCCTCCAAGCGGAATCGACGCCCCATCTCATGAAGAGGGGTTTTCAGCAACATACCGACCGATGTCAACAGCAAGATACCGCCAAGCGCCCCAAGAATGATTTGATCTGCACCATCGGAAACGGGGCCAACTGCAAACAACCACATTCCTGTAACCACTGCTGCGGGGAGGCTACCGTAAGAGAGTCGCCGAACCACCTGCCAATCAATTGCACCGCGAGCCCCGTGGACTGCCATGCCAACCATCTTGGTAACAGCCGCAAAAAAAAGGTCTGTTGCAACTGCAGAGGATGGAATAACGCCAACGAACAAAATCAAAATTGGAGTCATCAGCGCCCCACCGCCGACCCCCGTCATCCCAACAAGGATTCCAACAACGAAACCGGATGTGGGTAATGCAGCATCCATTGTTCAATCGCCGCCAAACCGACCAACATCGGCGCAAAATTGCCGATATGCAAGCTGCAAGCCGGTAATCAATGGAGTTCGATGACTCCATCCAAGGTATGACAATAATGAAACGTCCATCAGTTTTCGCAGCGTTCCATCCGGCTTCGTCGAATCAAACATGATCGCCCCGCTGTAACCGACCACCCGCTTGATGGTCTCCGCCAACTCCCCGATGGTCACATCCTCACCCACGCCGATGTTAACCAATGGTGGCTTGAAGTCACCGGTCTGTAACTCGTCACTGCCGAGCAGACTGTCGTACTTCTCGTCCGGCAAGTTCATCAGGAAAACGCAGGCATCGGCCATATCTTCGCTGTAGAGGAATTCCCGTCTCGGCGTACCGGTACCCCAGACAACCACTTCCTCGGCATTGGCCTGCTTGGCCTCATGGAACTTGCGAATCAGTGCCGGGATGACGTGGCTGTTGTTGAGATCGTAGTTGTCGCCGGGACCGTAAAGATTGGTCGGCATCACCGCGAGGTACCTGGTGCCGTATTGCCGGTTGTAACTCCAGCACATTTCGATGCCGGCAATCTTGGCCAAGGCGTATGGGCGGTTGGTCGGTTCGAGCTGGCCGGTGAGCAGGTATTCTTCCTTCATCGGCTGTGGTGCCAGCTTGGGGTAGATGCAGCTGGACCCGAGGAACATCAGACGCTTCACATTGTTCAGATAGGCAGCGTGGATGATGTTGCTCTGGATGGCGAGGTTGTCGCGAATGAATTCGGCCGGGCGGCTATTGTTGGCGAGGATGCCGCCGACTTTGGCTGCGGCCAGAAAGACATAGTCGGGCTTTTCCTGAACGAAGAAGGCGTCGGTGGCAGCCTGCTTGGTCAGATCGAGCTCGGCGTGGGTGCGCGTCACCAAGTTAGTGAAGCCTTTCTCCTGCAGGTTGCGCACGATGGCGGAGCCGACGAGGCCGCGGTGGCCGGCGATGTAGATTTTGGCGGTCTTGTTCATTTGAGCTGTTTGGCGCTTTTTGCAGTTACGATCTTTTTGCCGGTGGTTTCTTCGATTTCTTTTCGCGCATTGCCAGCGATGGCACCGCCGCGTCTTGCCACCTTGCGGTTTTGGTCAAAATCCTGAGGTTTATTCTCACGCGAAATTTCGGTAGTTGTCGCTTCTGCCAGCATGTTGAGAACCAATTCCAGATTCGTCATGTGATCGCGCAAGTTTTCCTTTTTGAGCGACTTCAGTGTTTTGTACTGCCGCGTCGAAAGGCCGCTCCACGCTTGAGTGATTTCGTCAGTCAGGATCGCGAAATCGCCTCCCTTTTTTACCCCTCGCTGCTCCCACTCGTCAGTGAGTTCCTTCCGCACTTCTATGCTCTTCAGACGCTGGTTGATCCACGCGGTGGAGTAGCCCTTTTTGAGGTAGGTTTCCATTGCCCGATCAAGGGCTAATTCCGGGTCTTCGGTTTCTTCAATCCGCTCATATCCTACACGCGCCAGCCACTGCTTTACCGGCTCGGCTTTTGGCGAGGGGATCGACTGTACAAGTCGCAGTAACTGGGCAGTGTCGGCAACATCGGTCGCACGTTGCTTGCCATCAGCAGCCCGCAATTTCAAACGGTGACAATTTGTCACGGTTTGATTGCCTTCCTTTTTCAACCTTTCCTTGAGCTTGCGCCAGTAAGCACCTGGCGCGGCACTTTCGGTGAGCAAGGCAACGATATCCGTGATTACGAAATACCATAGCTCCCGCTCTTCATCCCAGATGGAGCGCACCTGCTTTTCACCGAAGAGCCGGATTTTTTCCATCGGCTTACTCGTGGTAGTCGAAGGCGGCGTAGCCGTGCTTCTTGACGAGTTCGTCGCGTTCGGCGCTCTTGAGGTCTTCACGGACCATTTCGGCGACGAGTTCGTCGAAGGTGGTCTTCGGCGTCCAGCCAAGCTTTTCTTTGGCTTTGGTCGGGTCGCCAAGCAGGGTTTCAACTTCGGTGGGGCGGAAGTAGCGCGGGTCGACTTTGACGATGACTTTGCCGTGCTGGTCGGTGCCGGTTTCTTGAACGCCTTGCCCTTGCCAGGTGATCTGGATGCCGAGTTCTTTGGCGGCGGCATCGACGAACTGGCGCACGCTGTATTGCACGCCGGTGGCGATGACGAAGTCTTCGGGTTTGTCCTGCTGCAGCATCAGCCACTGCGCTTCGATGTAGTCCTTGGCGTGGCCCCAGTCGCGCAGGGAGTCCATGTTGCCGAGGTAGAGGCAGTCTTGCAGGTTGAGTTTGATGCGTGCCAGGGCGCGCGTGATCTTACGGGTGACAAAGGT